>CAZCXH010000069.1:0-23329 GCA_964502525.1 uncultured Chitinophagaceae bacterium | reverse complement strand
GGGCAATGTCATAAATGGTATCCAGCTCCTGACCATAAATTTTTATTCCGATGTCTGTCCGAACTCCGGTTGAAAGCATGTTGATGCGGTTGATGATGGGTTGCGTCCATCCGTTTGTAACACCGGGGATTTGCACTTTCTCATTCAGTTCCGCAATGAGTTTCTCGGCTGTCATGCCTTCGCGCCATTGTGATTTCGGTTTCAGCAGGATGATACTTTCAATCATGCTCATGGGCGCGTTGTCGGTGGCGGTGTAAGCGCGCCCTGCTTTGCCCAACACATTTTCCACTTCGGGAAAGCTGCTGATTATTTTATCCTGCACCTGCAGGATGCGCTTGGCTTCATTGTTTGAAACATCGGGCAACGTAACGGGCATGAACAACAGCGAACCTTCATCCAGTGGCGGCATGAACTCGGAGCCTAACCGGATGATAAACGGAATGCTGCCCAAGACAATCAAAATCGAAATGGCAATCACTGTTTTTTTCCAGCGCTGGCACAGGCGCAATACGGGGCTGTATATTCTGATGAAGAAATTTGAAACAGGATTTCTGCTTTCGGGAATGAGTTTTCCTTTCATCAATGTTCTCAGCAGCATGGGCACAATGAATAAAGCAACAATGGCAGAGCCAATCATGGTGAATGTTTTCGTCCACACCAGCGGAGAGAATAATTTCTTTTCCTGCCCTTCGAGGAAAAGAATGGGTGCGAATGAAATGAGCGTTACGAGGATGGAGAAAAATACCGCCCGTCCGACTGTGCGCGATGAACGTTCGATGATTCTGATGCGCTCTTCCTCGCTTAGTTCTTTTGTGTTTCCTATTCTTACTTTTTCCATTTTAAATGATGTTTGAACGCTGATGACGCGGATTGCTTATGATTAATTATGATTGCATTATCTGCGATTATCATAATCATCTGTGTCATCTGCGTTCTGTTTTGTTTATTCATCCGTTTTAACCACTTCCCTTACTAAATTTTTGTAAGCGTTTTCCGTCATCACGATTCCCGCGTCCACCAAATCGCCAATGGCAAGTGCGATGCCGCCCAATGACATGATGTTGAGCGAAATGCCGAACAGGTTGATTACGATGAACCCAATCAGTACCGAAAGGGGAATCGTGATGATGGCAACGATGGCGCTGCGCACATGAAAAAGGAAAATGAACACCACCAGTGAAACCACAATGATTTCTTCAATCAATGCTTCTTTCAGTGTAGCGATAGCCGCTTCAATCAAATCGCTGCGGTCGTAAGCGATTTTGAATTTCACACCGGGCGGCAATCCTTTCTCGACATCGCCCAATTTTTTCTTCACGTTGTCAATCACCTCTTTCGCATTTTCACCGTAACGCGCGACAACAACTCCTCCAACTACTTCGCCTTCCCCGTTTTCATCCACAATGCCAAGGCGGATGTCGCTGCTCATCTGCACATCGGCAACATCTTTCAGTTTTATGGGAATTGATTTGTAAGAGCCAACGGAGATTGCTTCAATATCTTGAATATCCTTGATGTAGCCCAATCCCCTGAGCATGTAACCCATGCGGTTCACTTCATAAATGCTGCCGCCCACATCGCGGTTGTTGGCTTTCAGCGCGTTCGCCACGTCCATCGCAGAAATGCCGTAGTAAACCAACTTGTGCGGGTTGATACTGACCTGATATTGTTTTTGAAACCCTCCGAAGGAAGCGACTTCGCTCACGCCTTCCACATTCTGCAAAGCGAATTTTACATACCAGTCCTGCACTGCACGGAGTTCGCCCAAGTCATAACCATCACCTTGCAGTGTGTACCAGAATACATGCCCTACACCAGTTCCATCGGGACCGAGCGTAGGCGTTACACCCTGCGGCAAAAAACGCTGCGCATAATTGAGCCGCTCCAACACGCGGGTTCGCGCCCAATAGATTTCTGCATCATCATTGAAGATGACGAAAATGAAACTCATGCCGAACATGGATGCGGCACGAATGGCTTTGATATTTGGAATGCCCTGCAAATTGGAAACCAACGGATAGGTGATTTGGTCTTCCATGATTTTCGGGTTGCGCCCCATCCATTCGGTGTAAACGATAACCTGATTTTCGGAGAGGTCAGGAATAGCGTCCACGGGCGTATTCAGCACGGAATAAATGCCTCCTGCTATAATCAGCAAGATGCCGAGCCAAACGAAGAAGCGGTTGTGCGTTGACCAAGTGATGATGCGTTCTATCATGAGCTTGCCGTTTTAATCAGCGGGTAATCGAAAATTTCATTACTTCCTTTCTTCCATCGTGAACCACGCACGCCAAATAAATTCCCTCGGTCCAATTTTTAATCGGGATAGAAGTAACGGCTGAAAATTCTTTTTCACGGTAAACAACTTGCCCTGACACATTACTGACAATTATTTCCGCGCCTTCCGAATCCATTTGTGAAATGCGAATAATTATTTTCTCGCCTCCGGGAACAAACTCTACATTGAAATCATAACTGCTCTCATTTTCCCGGATTGATGTCGGAATTGAGTCGCAAGGGAAGTCAATCACACAGACCGTGTGAAACAACCCATCTTCCAGCAACACCTGCCCATTCCAGTTTTGCGGGAACGAGCCAAGCACGGTTGGGATATGATACGTTTGCTGTGTTCCTTCCAACTGTCCATAGTATTCAAAAATCTTCTGAGCATTTGCAACAGTATCACCATTTGAATCAATCAACTGCACGATGGGATAGTTAATGAAGTTGGTATCGTTGTTTTCAATGGTGACGTAGAGGTAGTTTGCATTAACGGTATCATACGTAATGCTCGCTACGCAAAATGAATCGCAGTTGAGAGGGGGTGCAATGTTGTCGCTTGCGATGCGAACGATTTTTGAAACGCTGGGTATATCATCCACCATCACGAAAAGATGATAATAGCCGTCAAGTGCCAGAAGCGTGTCGGTTGGAATCGCTGCGCTGATAATATTTCCCGCTTGTGTGAATGGCAATTCAATGAAGCGGTTGTTGCCGCAATTCATAAAATGCGTGATGGATGGAGTGGACATCAGAATCACAGCCGTTACCGAATCCGTTTTCAAAACATTGAAGTTGATTTGGCTTCCTCGCTGAAAATCGCTTTGCGCGAGATTGGCAATTTCAGGACGGACGCCTCTGAACAAATAGGGCGGAGTGAACGCTTCAATCACGCTGAAAGGCGGCTCATTGCCCGGCTGTCCTTCACCGCCCACCATGATAATTCTCCCGTCAGGGACAAGAATGGGCAGCGAATGATATTCACGGAAATAATTCATGTCGGCCAGCCTGCGCCAGCTATCAGCATAGGGGTCGTATAAATCGGTAAGCTTCATGTAACCCCAATTGTTTGTTGCAGCGGGATTGGTGCTTTCTTCCTTGTAGCCTGCGAGCACCACAATTTTTTTATTCGGCAGAAGTACCGTTTTCGGACGCGAGCGCACCGGATGAAAATTCACTCCGTAGCTCCACGAATCAGAAACAGGATTATATTTTTCAATCAGCTTTCCGACTCCCGTTCCAAAATTCTTGAAACCCACTGCCACAACATTTCCTTCCTGCAGCAAAACCAGTTCATGGTCGGCATGGTCGCCATTGGGCATTCGCGGTCCTTGCAAAAAATCAGCGCAAGTTGTCCATTGCTCGGTTGCCGGGTCAAACAATTGTGGCGGACGGTGCGTCATCAGCACCTTGCCATTGTGTAGCATTACGATAGGAGAAAGTTCATTAGGAATCGCAACGGTGTCAACATAATAGCTGACGCCCGTTGCGGGATTGTAAAGCTCAGATGTCCCTAATCTTACAGGATTATTTTGACCACCTCCGCCAATCACCAGCAATTTGCCGCTCGTAAGGCGGGTCATCGTGGGATACCAGCGGTAGCCGAGCATATCGGGCAGATGCGTCCATGTTTCTGTCATATAATTGAAAGTCTTCACGTTGCGTGTACCCGGTCCGTAAGAGGGGCGGTCAGCACCACCAACAAAAATTATTTTGCCGTCAGGCAAAAGCAATGGAGCAACACAACCCTGAACAACCGAATCGCCCTTTATGCCTACCGTATCATCAATTAGCGGGTCAAATAGAAATGGGTCCTTGGAATCGTGGCAATAAAATATTTTTCCGTTCGGAAGCAGGATTCCCAAATCAGTGCCGCCAAGCGGTTCTGGCGCCTGCACAATAGTTTGCCAAACTCCCTGCTGCGACTCATCCGGCAACAGGAAATTATTGCTTGCCGTGTTGCTGGTTATGTTAACTGTTCTTTGCCGATAATCCTTCCCCACTGCGGCTACGCCTAAAGAATAAGTGCCGGATGGAATATTCTGAAATGAATAATCCCCATTGGAATCGGTTCGTGCTTCGCGGAAAAAAGACGTGTCGCTGTTGAAGATGGTTACCCGTACATTAAATAATGGGTTTGCGGTAATGGAATCCTGGACGGTTCCGCTAACAATGGATTGAGCATTTAAGGAAGCACAACCCATTTCTAAGATGATGGTTAAAGTTTTTTTTGGTAGCATATTTATGAATGTTTAGGGTAAATATCTGATTCAAATAAAATTCTGTTTTGCAAAAAGAAGAATCTTTCTCTGAATTAAAAATTCAGAGCAATAAGCAGAACTGTTATTTTCAGACGAGAAAAATCTGGATGAATGGCAGGAAAACTTCGTGACTGCCGGGCGGTGATTTATAATGGGCAGTAATAAAACGTGCAGGAGCCATCTGAGAACAGAAGACTATAGGCAGTAAGTCTGATGCGAATAATTGTGCTTTGTTAGACTCCGCTTTATAAATGCTACCGTAAGCTGTATAGTAGTCTTTGATTGAGATTTGATACCAGTCATCCTCGCAGCAATTTTTTGTCAATGCCGGACCCTTGTAGTTCTCGCACAAAGCAGGGTCATCTTCCATGCCACAGGAAGCTTTGTCGTTACCTGCAATGAGCTTGGTTTCCACCAGCTTGCCGCCACAATAATGACTGACAATGTTCAGGTTGATGGTGCTGAAGAGAAAAAGAAGAGCAACCGATATGGAGCAGATTTTTTTCACGATAGGCAAGTTAACAAAATATAGCAAGATACAGGCTTCTTTCTACTGTCTGTTTTTTGTGCTGAACGATAAAAATAACAAATTTTGCTTGCAGATACTGTTAAAATTTCATAATTGAATCCGGTTGCCCATTGCAAATTGCTATTCATTGAATCAAATTGCCAGTTAGTTAGTAACTCACCTTACGCAAAAATGAGGAGTAAATTAGCATCTTCAAAAAGCGAATCGTGGAAAACTTAACAGACCTGTACACGGATTACTTGCTGAGTTCAACGGGATTGGCTACGGCTATTGGACTGTCGCAAATGACCGAGGGGGTCATCAGTCACGACAAGATAACCCGCCTGCTTGCCAGCGGAGAATATGATTCCAGATATTTATGGAAAGTGGTCAAACCGATGCTGCAGGAAATCTGTTCGAGCGAGGAGAGGGTGGTGTTGTGCTTTGACGATTCGATAGAAGAAAAGCGATACACCGATGAAAGCGAATTGATAAGCTGGCACTATGATCACACGCTGAAGCGCAGTGTGAAGGGCGTTTGCTTTTTAACGGCACTGGTTCACACCAAAGGAATCAGTTTGCCCTGTGCGGTGGAATTCGTCCGCAAAGACAAAGTGGTTACCGATGAGCGAAGCGGAAAACAAAAACGACAGTGCAGCAAGACAAAAAATGAAATGTATCGGCAGATGCTGAAGACGTGTCACCGGAACATCTGCATCGATTATGTGGTAAACGACAGTTGGTATTCGTCAGCAGAAAACATGCAGTTTGTCAAAGAAGGGCTGCGCTGCGATTTTGTGATGGCGGTAAAAAGCAATCGCAAAGTAGCCTTATCCAAAACCGATAAGCAGCAAAAAAAATACAGAGGTATCGGGTCGCTGAAGCTGGAACAACAGCCCTTGGAAGTCTGGCTCGAAGAGCTTGAATTTCCACTGTTGCTGACAAAGCAAGTCTTCAAAAACGAGGATGGTACAGCGGGTGTGTTATATCTGGTTTGCAGCGACTTGAACCTCTCGTGTGTCCAAATCACTGCCATCTACAAAAAACGGTGGAGTGCAGAGATGTATCATAAATCGGTGAAAAGCAACGCCAGCTTTGCTAAATCACCGACCAAAACCATCACCACGCAGTTAAATCATTTCATGCTGTCCATCATCGCGTATGTCAAACTGGAATGGCTTCAGCTTAGAAACAACTTGAACCATTTCGCGATGAAAGCAAAAATTTACCTTGCAGCACTTAAGGCTGCCCAAAAGGAGCTGTTAACATTATCATCACCACCTATGCAGACATCAGCTTTTATCAAATGATTTTTGCGTAAGGTGAGTTAGTAATTAGCGTCATGAGTAACTGTAGCAGATTATTCTTCAGCGCTTTTCAAAAGCTTTCCCGTTGCCGCAATCTTCTGTTGCCTGACAATGCTGTAGAAATAAATTCCATCGGTGAGTCCTGCAAAATCAATTTCAATTTGTGTTTGCCCGCTATTCAAGGCAAGTGATTTCACTTTTCGCCCTGCGCTGTTGTAAATGTCAACCGTTTCCGCTGGCGGAGTTTCAATCGTGATTTTATCCGTAAAAGGGTTGGGATAAATCGTCACAAGCTCTTCTGCTGAATTTACGCCCTGAACGCCCACAGGCAAGGCGGAATCAGCGAAAGCGAGATTATCGAGATAAAGCAAATTGCAAACGTTGACCAGCGCGCACTGGCTGTTGGAATTGATGATATAAACGCTAAAGCTGTCGGGGATTTGAGAGGTAAGACTTATTTCCATCTGAAAGGGAGTATAAGCGGCAGCGGAATCAAACTGATAGGTACCCGAGGCAATGGTATCATTTTTAGTGCCGTTGAACCGCGTAAAAGTCACGGTGGCAGTGGCGTGCGAAAGACCGTTTGCCCCGCCCGTACTATACTTATAGTAGCCCTGTAAATATCGCGGTGTGAAGTTGGCAGCCTCCCGGTAGGTAATCCATTCCTGAACGTAAGAGTACCAATTGTGCAGAATCAAAGCATAATTCCCTGAATAGCTGTCGGTAGTCCGGCTCATTCCAAATCCGTTACCGGGCGTCCAATGATTGACGACACCTGCGAGCGGTTCAGGCACTGCATAGTTACTGCTCAGTTCAGCCGAATAATTACCAGTGTAAGTAGTGTCCCACAGCTCAAAGCCGCCATTGATAATTTGGGCAGGGATGGGAGCAGTGACCACGATGTATGCATCTTCACCATGGGGAGTAGTGGGATGGCAGTCATAATGGTAGCTGCCCGGAACGGTTACCACATATTCAAACGATTGATTAAAGTAATCTATCGGAGCATTAAACATAGCCGCTCCTGCCGGTATATCAGAAGAACTGATGGGACCTACGATATGCCCTCCTTCCACCCAGATCCAATGAATAGTGTCTCCCACCAGGGCGTTAACCGTCACCGGCAAGAAGTGGGAAGGGGAATTCTGACAAGTAACAACGTGAACCGTGGCATTAGCTGAACTGATTCCCAGCAGCGATACCAGCGAAAGCGAAATAAGGATGTAAGAGGTTTTCATGGTAGTATGTTTTGGCAAGCGGGTTGATTAAGACTCAAATATACACCCACTTGCTAAATGCATAATATCTGCGACTACATTCCCCTTCGTTCCAGTAAGCAAATCAGAATCATCCTTTAATTTCATTTTCAGACGTCTCCCCTTTCTGCCAGCAGTCAAGGTTATATATGGTAACCTTCGCGATATTTTCCAGGGCTTCGTGTGTCAGAAACGCCTGATGGCTGGTAATGAGCACGTTCTTGAAAGTCATCAAACGGGCGATGGTGTCATCCTGCAGTATATCTTCCGAATGGTCCTCGAAGAAAAGTCCTTCCTCTTCTTCATACACGTCAAGCCCAAAGAAGCCGATGTGACCTGACTTCAGGGCGTCAATCACGTCTTTGGTATTTACCAATGCGCCACGGCTGGTATTAACCAGCATCACACCCGGCTTCATCATACCAATGCACTTTTTGTTGATGATATACTGAGTATCAGGAGTCAATGGCGCATGAAGGGTTATGATGTCAGACTGTCGGCATAAATTTACGCAAGTGGTATAAACCACTCCGAAATCTTTTTTGAGCCTTTCGTTTTCAATTAAATCGAAAGCAAGCAATTTGCATCCAAAACCATGCAGGATTTTGGCTACCACACTTCCGATTTTCCCGGTGCCGATGATGCCAACCGTCTTACCATTCATATCAAATCCCACGAGACCTTCCAATGAAAAATTCAATTCCATGATGCGGTTGTGCGCGCGGATGAGCTTCCTGTTCAGGGCGAGCATGAGCGCAACGGTGTGCTCTGCCACTGCGTAAGGCGAATACTCAGGCACGCGAGCTACCCTGATACCGAGTTCTTTTGCCTTGTTCAAATCAACGTGATTGAATCCTGCTGAGCGCAATGCCAGATATTTTATTCCGAGTTGCTTCAGCTTTTTCAGCACGGGTGCGGATGCATCATCACTCACGAAGATGCAAGCGGCTTCACATTCTTTTGCGAGTTCTACTGAATCTTGAGATAGGTGAGTCTCTATCGGCTTCAATTGATGTTTGCCGTTATTGGCATTAAACAGATGCTCCTTTTCAAATTTCCGCAAGCTGAAGACTGCTGTTTTCATATAGCTGCTTTATGACGACAGCACTTCCATCAGCCGCAGCAGATTGCGGTTGACATCAAGATGATGCCGTGTGATTTTTTCTAAAGGGGTAAAAGTGATTTCGTTTTTCGCCATGCCGACCATCACATTTTTGCTGCCGCTGAGCAGCGCATCCATAGCCGCTACGCCTAGCTTGCCTGCGAGGATTCTGTCAGCGCTGGTGGGCGAGCCTCCACGCTGGGTGTGACCGAGAATGCAAATGCCGATATAACGGTCAGGGAAAAACTTTTTCAAAAGCGCAGCGACTTTCGATGCGCCACCGCTTTCATCGCCCTCCGCAACTACAATGATGAGCGATGACTTTTCGCGGCTCCACCCTTTTTGAAGCAACCTTTCGAGATTTTCATAATCAGCGCCCGTTTCGGGAATCAGGATTGCTTCGGCACCGCCCGCCAATCCTGCACCGTAGGCGATGTAGCCGGAGTCGCGCCCCATCACTTCCACCACGAAAATGCGCTCGTGTGATTCGGCAGTGTCGCGGATTTTGTCAATGGCTTGCGTGGCGGTATTCAGAGCGGTGTCATAGCCGATGGCGGCATCGGTTCCGGAGATGTCGTTGTCAATGGTTTTGGGAATGCCGAGCCAGGGCAAATCATGCTCGCTGATAAAAGCTTTCGCGCCCTGGAAGGAGCCGTCACCGCCAATCAGGATTACCGCTTCAATGTTTGCCAGTTTCAAGTTTTGATATGCGGCTGCCCTTCCCTCTTTTGTCTTAAATCTTTCACTGCGAGACGACCTGAGTATAGTTCCACCACGATGAATAATATTGCTCACGCTTGATGCATCTAATGGAATGAATTGGGATTCAATCATCCCTTCAAAGCCGTGCTGAATGCCTGCAACCTCCAGCCCGTTGAAAGTTGCGGCTCTCACGACTGCCCGGATGCAGGCGTTAAGCCCTGGAGCATCGCCACCGGAAGTGAGCACGGCTATTTTTTTCATAATCGTTAGTTGCCTACCGGGTGCAGCTTTAATCCGGCTTCTGCCTTTTGAATATTCTCGATGCCTTTCAGGAGGGCATCAGGGTTGAAGGAGATGCTGCTGATGCCGCACTCCACGAGGAAGCGGGCGTATTCGGGATAGTCGCTGGGCGCCTGCCCGCACAAGCCAATCCTGATGCCTGTGGCTTTAGCTTTTTCGATGGACATGCGAATCAAATCCATCACCGCCTCATCAAAAGGTGAGAAAATTTCGCTCAGCAATTCGGAATCTCGGTCAGCCCCGAGGGTAAGTTGTGTGAGGTCGTTGGAACCGATGGAGAAGCCATCAAAATATTTTGCAAACTTTTTTGCAAGCAACGCGTTGCTTGGAATTTCGACCATCATATAGAGTTGCAGCTTGTTGATGCCGCGCTCCAGCCCATGCTGCTTCATCAGCTCCGTCACTTTTTGCGCTTCGTTGACAGTGCGGCAGAAAGGAATCATCAGCTTGACATTGATGAATCCCATTTCTTCTCGCACGGTTTTCATGGCTTTACATTCCAACTCAAAGCCTTCTTTGTAGAGGGGGTGATAATATCTTGAGGCGCCCCTGAAACCAAGCATGGGATTTTCTTCAGCAGGCTCAAACGGCTTTCCACCGATGAGGTTGGCGTATTCGTTGGTCTTGAAATCGCTCATGCGGACGATGACATCTTTGGGATAAAAGGCTGCGGCAATGCGCGCTACGGATTCCGCGAGCTTCTGGATGAAGAATTGCTTTTTATCAGGGAACTGAACCGTCAGTCGTTCAATCTCCTCTTTGACTTTAGCGTCTTTCAGTTCATTAAAATGATAGAGCGCCATCGGGTGAATGCCGATGGCGTTGTTGATGATGAATTCGATGCGCAGCAGCCCCACGCCTTCATTGGGCAGGAAAGAGTAATTGAACGCCTGGTCGGGATGGGCGAGAATGAGCATGGGTTTGGTTTCCGTGCTAATTTCATTCTTCAGCTCCACTTCGGTTTCAGTCCATTCCAATTTTCCGTCATAGACAAATCCCTTTTCACCTTCAGCGCATGATACAGTGATTTCCTGCCCGTCAATGATTTGCTCGCTTGCATGCCCGGTTCCGAGCACGGCAATCGCGCCAATCTCACGCGCGACAATGGCGGCATGGCTGGTGCGTCCGCCCTGGTCGGTGACGATGGCACCGGCTTTCTTCATGATAGGGTCCCAGTCGGGGTTGGTGCGCCCGGTGACAAGGATTTCACCTTCCTTCAGCTTCGCAGCCTCATCGGGAGAATGAAGCACTCTCGCTTTGCCAAAGGCGATACGGTTGCCAAGACCGATGCCTTCGCAAATTGTCTTGCGCTGTTTAGTGGTAATGTGAAATATTTTAAGAAAGGCGTTTTTGCGCTTGGAGCTGTGCACCGTTTCCGGTCGCGCCTGCAAGATGCAAAGCTGCCCGGTGATGCCGTCTTTTGCAAACTCGATGTCCATCGGTCTGCCATAATGCGCTTCGATGGCAACTGCCCATTGGGCGAGCTTCGTCACTTCATCATCCTGCAGAATGAATTGCTGCCTCACATGTTCGGGCGTGTCGGTGTTGAGGATGGCTTCTTCGGGCGTCTGCAGTTCATCTGCACGCTTGTCAGAAAAAATCATCGTCTTCGCCTTACTGCCCAGCTTGTGTGAGATGACGGGCTGCTTCACCTTGCCGAGATGCGGCTTATATACAATGAACTCATCGGTATTGACGGAGCCTTGCACCACGTTTTCACCGAGTCCCCAGGCGCCCGTGATGACCACCGCTTTGTCAAAGCCGCTATCGGGGTCAATGGTGAAAATGACTCCGGAGCAAGCCTTATCTGCCCGCACCATCACCTGCACTCCAATGGAGAGTGCGACCTTCATGTGGGCGAAGCCATTGTCGTGCCTGTATTTTATGGCGCGGTTGGTGAAGAGGGAAGCGAAACAGCGGTGACAGGCTTTGAGCAGTTGGTCGGTGCCGCGCACGTTGAGGAAAGTTTCCTGCTGCCCGGCAAAGCTGGCGTTGGGCAAATCTTCAGCAGTGGCGCTGCTGCGGACAGCAAGGGAAATGTCACTGCCGTATTTTTTGATGAGCAGGGAATAACCTTGCAGGATGGCATCTCTGAGGGGCTGATGCAGGGACGCCTGCATGATGATGGTTCTTGCCTGCTCTCCAACATCTTTGAGGTTGTCGAATGTTTTTACATCGAGCTTGTTCAGTTCCCGCGATAAGACATCACGAATGTTGTTGTGAGCGAGAAAATCCCAGTAGGCGCTGGCAGTAGTGGCAAAGCCGTCTGGCACGCGGATGCCCTTTGGCGCAAGATGATGGTACATCTCACCCAGGGATGCGTTTTTACCGCCTACCTGCGGAAGGTCTTTGAGTTCGATTTCGCTGAAGGATTTGATGTAGGAGTTCATAAAGAGGAATGATTTAGGAGTAAAGTTCAATCTGTGCAAACTGAACGCAAGTGATTAATGTCATGGAGAAACTTGCGTTTTGGCGTGTATGGTTTACTAATATTTTATCCATGATTCCCATTTTCTTTTTTGCTGCTCCTGACGGTTGAATTTTCGATACAAATAAGTTAGGGGACCTGTCAACGTTGAAGGTTTGCCTGAGGCGTACTGCGAGGCGTATTTTTCAATAACAGGCAGAGCGAGTGAAATATCATTATCAGGCAGATTCAGACTAAGCAATTCCTGTTTAAATGAATTCCAACTTTTTAGCCCGATAATATTGATTGTGTTCAACCATACGGTATCCACCTTCATTGGTATTTCAATGAAGCGGTCTTCGAAAACCGATAAAGAATCTATGAAATACTTCACTTCCATGTGCTGTATGGTAGAAAAGTAAATCGTATCGGTTCTTCCCATGTTTATCGTGAAGTAGCCTTGCTTGTCGCTTATCGTTCCCCACCCCCTGTTTTTATTGTAGATACTTACGTCTGACAACGGCATCATAGCAGAATCCACGCATACGATTCTTCCCGACAGCTTGATTAGTTCACCTTTATATTGAACCTGTCCGAAAAGCTTTGAAAAGCTTGTCAGGCTGAGTATTAAGATTGGGAGAATCAACAGGCTTTTATTCATTTCACAACTGATTTTTGACTGGTAACGTGAGATGTGTCGCACGCTGAGGGACATTTCTTCGTGCCATAGGAACAAAAGACACAACAATCGCCCCGCCTGGGTTTTAACAGTGTCTTGCAATTTTCGCACTCATAGAGATACAGACAAGTCTCTACGGGCATTTCTTCTTCTTTTTTATGTCCGCACACCGGGCAAGTGAGAACTGATTTCGTAATGATTTCTTTAGCGCCTCGCATGCGGTTCATTTTTATAAATTATCAATGACCGATTTTAACTTGCTTCTCACTTCATGTGTAATGGATTCCAACGCAGTATTTTCCACAGACTGCATGGAAGCTACCGGGTCAATAGCCGCAACTTCCACTTTGTCAGGCTCTTGTTCAATTACTATTACATTGCAGGGAAGCATGGTGCCAATCTTGCTTTCAGCTTGTAGTGCTTTATAAGCGAATGGCGGATTGCAAGCTCCCAATATGTGGTACCTTGGAAAATCAACGTTGAGTTTTTTCTTCAATGTTTCCTTTACGTCTATCTCCGTGAGAATTCCGAAGCCTTCTTTTTTAAGAGCTTCGGTTACCCTGAGAATGACGCTGTCAAAATCCCCGGAGACGGTTTTGGTGAAATAGTAGGACATGGTTTAAGTTTTTGATTGAGCTGCATCCTTCATCTCCTTCGTCAGGAAATAGCTGATGACAGAGCGGATGGCAACAATCAAACCCAGCGCATACAGTTCATTCAGTTCCGGATTGTGAATTGTATGAATCATGTCTGCTGCGAGCATGAAGTCGAGACCGAGCAGCAGATAGGAGCCGAAGATAGAGCGCGTTTGCTCTCTGCTCACCAACGAACTTTTCCCAGCCAGCCGCTTTGTTTCCACTGTTATAAATTGAAAGACGGTGACCATTGCTCCCCATGTGATAATAATGCTTCCGGCAATGCCGATAGTGATGGCTATGTAATTGAAAAATTCAAGGCTCATGGTTCACGGTTTTCGCGTAATGCCGCTTTGACCATCAGGAGTTCTTCCATGTTTTCCCGGTCCACGATTCCAGCAAGCCGGTTGTTCTCGAGCACAGGAGCCACTGCACAACCGTTGGTTGTCATTTTCTGATACACCTCCTGCAACGGCATGTCAGGAGTGAGCGTGATGAAATCCTTTCGCATGACATTTGACACGGGTGAAATTTTTCCGAACTCGGATAAACCTTTCACCAATTCCCTACGGGTGAGAATACCTTTCACTTTATCGTTCTCTACCACGACAAATTCGCGTTCCTGTCCGTTCAGCAGCGCCTGCACCGCTTTTTCCAGTGTATCATGCGGCAGCAAAGAGGTGAATTGCCGCATCAGCACGTCTTTCACCGTGTAACCGGCAAGAGCAGACTTCATGGTTTCAAATGACGCTTCAGCTCCGGCTCCGAGATAAATGAAGACCCCGATAAACGCCAGCCAGATGTTGGAGAAAAAGCCGAGAAAGACAAACCCAATGGCGAGAAGCTGCCCCACGCCTGCTGCAATTTTCGTAGCTGTTCCTCTTTCAAGCCTGAATGACAGCAGTGCCCGCAACACGCGACCTCCATCCATCGGGAAAGCCGGGATAAGATTGAACAGTGCCAGCATCACGTTTGCTGAAAAAAGATTGAGCCAGAAACCGGATTCATTCATGTGCTGCATTTGAGTGAGCGAGGGCATGTTGCCGGAAAGAGACAAGTAGAAAAACAAAATGATTGCAAGTGCAACGTTCACGAGGGGACCGGCAATCGCCACGAGCAATTCCCTGGCGGGTTTTTCGGGCAGCCGCTCCAGTTGCGCCAGCCCACCGATAGGCAGGAGCGTGATGCTTTTAGTGATTATTTTGAATCGCTTCGCGGTGAGGGCGTGTCCCAATTCATGCAGTGTCACGCAGCCGAATAGCGCGAGGATAAACAGCACCCCCATGAATCCGGCATAAACTCCATGCCCCATTTGGTAGTGCATGATGAATATCCACCCCAGAAGGATGAGGAAGGTCCAGTGAATAAATATTTTGATTCCTGAAACCTTGCCAAGATATAATGACCATTTCATGGCATGTTAGTTTGCGTTGTATATAATTTCAGGTTTTGATACTCGAATTGTAAATCGCAGCTACGCAAGCACCGGTCAGCCATCCGAGGATGAACGTTTCGACAATTCCCATCAACGCCTCCCGCAATGGAATATTCATCCGTATAACAGATGAAACATCAATTCCGTGCAGCAAGCTGTTGAAAAACGCAATCGTTCCGTCACGACCAACCGTGAGCATCAGCAGGATGCAGCCTGAATAAAGCAGTGCTCCGGTTATGCCGCAAGCCAACCCGAATTTTTTCACGTTAATTCCGGTGTTCATGGGCTTCAGGATTTTGTTCTTCCGATTTTTTTTCATGCTTGTGTCCGTGATGATGCATGGGCATCATTAAATGACAGCCAAACATCAACAGGATAAATATGAACAGGGATACGTTTCCACTCAAACCCAATGCTGGCGCCAGAAAGATTAGCAGCAACGGAAGGGTGCATCCGATAATCATCCAGATAATGCGCTTGCTCATCGTTATTGTTATTGAATCAGGGATGATAAAGGCTATGAATATTCCTTAGCGAGTCCATCATATCATGGTCGTGCATGTGGTGCCCGCTGGTGTAATCATGATTATTCATGTCACCGTGATGGTGCATCCCGTGCTGGTCATGGTGGTGGTCGTCATGCCCGTTCTCATGGCTGTAATTGCCATGATGATAATTGAACAAGCTGTCGTGATGATGATAGAGGCTGTCGTGGTGATGGAGCATGGAATTGTCGCAGTGATAGGCTGAGTCCGCGCAATAAGCCAGGGAATCATTGTACGCTTTCGCGCTGATGTAAGCAGCCTGCAACCCGGTAAATGCCTGCTGGTCTTGCGCTGATAAAGCATTGTAGTCATCATTACATTCATCGCAGTCATGGCAGCCGGATGAGAGCACTGCGACAGCGAGAAACAAGAAGGAAAATAATATGACAGAATGCATTTTGGAATGGAGGAAATTTTTCATTGTAAAACTGCTTTGTTGGTCATTGAATCATTTTTCTTTTTCAATGGGCTTTATCGGGTATTCATCCAGAATGCTGTGCACCGCAGGATGCACTTCATACTGGATATATTCCGGGTCGTAGATATCTCCTTCTCCTATTCCTGTCCATACCAGTTTCTTCTGACGCCTGTCGAAGATGTTTACTGTGATAGTTCCTTTTACATAAGTTTCTTTGTGAGTGGTGGTGCCCCCATAGTAGTAGGAGCGATTTCCCCAACCGTAGTAAGTGTAGTAATCATAGTAAGGATAATAATATGGGTAATAGTAACGGTTGTTGTAGTAATATGGTGAATAATAAGGGTACCTGTAATAGGTCGGATAATTCGGATAGGTGTGGATGCGCTCTTTCTTCTCATTGAGCAACACCAGTTGGACCAACACGTCAGGAGAATCCGTTGCCACCCGGTAGCCTCTTTCTGAAAGACAGTGAGCGATGTAATTCTTCGCATTATTCCTGATGATGTCATTATCATAAGGAGTATTGGTAAAGCTGTCCTTCACAACCGCCACCCCGCTGTCTGGCAATATGGCAAAGGTTTTATACTGTTCGAAATCAATGCTCCTGTCGTAGTCAGAATAGACAGTTGTATAAACGCTGCACCCTGCAATGGCGAGGATGGTGAGCAACAAAAATGATGATATAGTTTTCACGGAACAGTTTTTTTTAATATCAAGGAATGCGCTTGTTGTGATTGACTATTCAGCTCAACTCGGCTTTGAGCATCATGCAGCATATTATTCAAACACCAGTTGCAATACCATTTGCCTAAAAAGAATTCGAGCACTTTACCAAAAAAATCTTTTGGTTTTTCGTAGCTGATGCCTAAAGTCGTCATCGTGCTGCCATCAGCGGGTGCGAGTTTCAGGAACATGCTGTATTTACCAATGACGATGACCTTCGGCTCACCAATGGTCTCCCAAACTCTTTCAATATCCTTTATCCATTTGGTAACAACCATTGTAAAATCAATGGTCATCCCCATCACTTTTCCTTTCCAGCGATAGGATGCTCCGGGTCCCGATGTATTCTCTGAAAGCATCTCCAAATCGAGATGGCTTCCCATCATTGCTCTGGAGTCTCTGGACATGTGCATGCCCATGTTGCGGACGTCATCCATGAATTCAAATACTTTTTCAGGCGAAGCACGGATGAGGATGGTTTTTTGGACTGTTTTCATGCGGTTACAAACTCTGTTCTTTGGCTGACTTTTGCGATCCGCATCATCGGACGGAAGATTTCTTTCCTTCCCATCTTTTTCAAAATGTGAATCTGATAGATGAGCGGATAATATTCACTTCTAGGAATAAAGCCGCAAACGAACAATGCATCGCAAATAGTCCTCATTTCCTCTAAGGTTAAACTCCTGTGATTATCCAAACCGAGGTTTTGCTTCAGGACTTTCATAACTGCGGTTTTGATTTCGTACTTGAAAAGTAGGATGAACCGGCACAGGAATAGATGAGAAACATCATCCTCTCATCTGCATTTTCGCAAAGGGAGGAATAGCAAATTTGTCTTGCGTCATTCATTAACACGCCCTAAAACGATTTCAAAGAATTTTATGTGAACGTGGTCATCAAAGCCCTGATTCAGCATCTCGGGAAAGAAAGTACTCAAGCTGAAAACAAATTCCGCTGAGAGTTGACAGGCGAGTTGCTTTCCTTCGATATGCAGCAATTCAGCTTTAAAAGTAAAAGGGCGGGTGATATCATTGATGGTCAGGGTTCCATCAACCGGAAATTTTTGCTTGGGATGACCTTCCGTGTTAACGTAAGGTATCCGCATCTTGCCTTTAAAGAAAGCAATCTGGTCTGATCCGCTCAGAAAGACTTGGCGCAGTGAATCGTTATTGAAGATGAGCGATTTCAGGTCAAGGTGAATTTCGATTTCCGCTGTTTCATAGTTGAGCAGTATGTCCATTCCATGACTTTGGGCTTCCAGCGGGACACCTTTGTATTTGCCGGTTACATAGAGATGACCTGCATAGGTTCTGTAAACAGACTGTGCAGAAACAATATGCAGAGCGAACAGGCAAACAGAGAATAGCAGTATCTTTTTCATTTTATTATGTGTTTAAGGTTCCATAATAAATCAAACCGCTAATAATGTATTTAGCTCTTTAACAGGAACAGCCTGCGGCAACCCGCGAACTTTTCTACCTCTGATTCTTCCGACACGATTTCTTCTGAAAGGAACTTCCAATCGTTTCTGAAAATCACAAAGCACATTCATAAAGTTGATGTACGCGTCATAAGGAGAATCATAGGGATTGAAATACTTGTGTACGTCACCGTCTGAAAAATATTTGGTGCACATGTAATACAAGTTATCGGATGTTTGCAGGCGCAGCCAATCCTGCGCTATTTGCTCATCACCGCTTTGCATCACCTTTTCTTCCAATTCATACAGGCTGTCGAACGCGTCATGCTGCAGCTCGTTGGAAAGCCAGGCTGACAGGTCGCGCTCCATATCCGCCCACGAAACCGGATAGGGAATATCCAACGAAGCTACTGGCGTTAAGGATTCGACCGCTTCGCTGGGCGTGACGAAGGCATAAGGCGAGTTATTGAAAACTTTTCCGGGCAGGGCTTTCAGAAATTCAAAGATGCCGGTGTCCTCCCATTGATGCTCCCCGAAAGTTTCATAGTCCATAAACAGATTGATAATTTCATCGCTCTCAGGAATTGCATTGAGCCAATGGACATACTTGTCAGCCGTCAGGGGCCAGCCGTTCCAGCTTTTCTGAGAGAAGCGGAACGCGATGTCATCACTGAGCTGGTAGTTTTTCAAAAGCAGTTTCAGCCGCGGATTTTGTGCATTACAATACAAAAAATTGGGACTGCGCCAGCCGAGGATATGCGCTGCGCCTTCAGAGAGCATTGCCTTAAAGCCCATTTCAGAAACCATGTTCCCGATATGGTTGGAGTAAATCAGTTCGGTATTGCGGAAAACAGAGGGCTTCAATCCGAACACGCTTTTTATCTTTTTGCCGTGCTCCTTCACCTGGCGCGAAAATTCATCGCTGCTTTTCAATGCAGACAAAGAATGAGCATAGGTTTCCGCCAGGAACTCCACGCATCCCGTTTCCGCCAATGACTGAAAACTGTCAAGCACCTCAGGAGCGTACAATTCAAATTGCTCTAACGCAATTCCTGAAATAGAAAAGCTGACCTTGAAGTCTCCCTCATACTTGCGAATAAGCTCCAATAAGATGCGGTTGGTCGGCAAATAGCACTTTTCGGCTACCTTCCGCATGATGGTGCGGTTCTTATGCTCGTCAAAATAGTCATGGCTCCTTTGAATATCGAAGAAGCGGTAGCTGCGCAGCCTGAAGGGCTGATGCACCTGAAAGTAGAAGCAGATGTTTCTCATGGCGTATTTATTAATTTCGGTTTAATAATGATTCATAGATCAATTTCACTTTGTAAGCCTGCTTTTCCCACGTGAGGTTCTCCACCTCTGCTTTTCCCCCTTCGATAATTTTCTTTGAAAGCGGCTCATAGTTCAGCAAGGCATAGACGGCATCAGCAACCTTGTCAGTATCCCAGAAATCAACCTTTACCGCGTGATGCAGCACCTCAGCCACCCCTGACTGCTTTGATATCACCGCAGGCACTTCCCAGCGGATGGCTTCCAGCGGGGCAATGCCGAACGGCTCGGAGACCGAGGGCATCACATACACATCACTCAAAGCGAACATCTCGTCCACCTCGGCTCCTTTCAGAAATCCGGTGAAATGGAAGCGCGTTCCCATTTTCAGGTGCGCCACTCTCCGTATCATCTGCCTGAGCATGTCGCCATCCCCCGCCATGACGAAGCGCACGTTTTTGTCGCGCTTCAAAATTTTACGGGCTACCTCCACGAAATAATCAGGTCCTTTCTGAAACGTCACCCTGCCGAGGAAAGTGACTATCCTGTCACCGGGGTATTTTCTGATTTTTTCTTTCGGAAGGCAAGGCTTCGGAATAACGGCATTGTGAACAGCGACCACCTTGTCGTGAGGAATCCCGTATCTGCCGGTGACGATGCCCTTCGTAAATTCACTGACCGCAATAACCTTGTCAGCAGCCTCCATTCCCATTTTTTCGATGTCATACACGTCCTGGTTGATGTTCTCTCCCGAGCGGTCGAACTCAGTCGCATGAACATGAACGACCAGCGGCTTGCCGCTCACTTTTTTTGCTATGATTCCAGCAGGGTAGGTAAGCCAGTCATGCGCATGTATGATGTCGAATTGAAATTTTCGGGCGATGCTGCCGGCAACCATCCCATACCGGAACACTTCCTGTATCAGGTTCCAGCCGTAAGTTCCGGAGAATCTGAACTGCCCGGCTTGCCCGGATGCCGTGCGGGACGCATGATGCAAATGTTGCAGCTCATATTCTTCGGCAGATATGTAGGGCGAAAGGGCAGACTCGATTCCGATGAAAGTCATTTTACTCAGCATTTCGAGACTGCCTTCCATAGCACCCGGATACATTTCTCCGGCACTGATGAACCTTATATCGCCTCTGCCTTCGTCACCGAATACCTTAGGCAAAACGAACAGAACTTTCACGCCATGATGCGTCAAACCGTAGGTTAGCCCGTAACAAGCAGTGCCTAAGCCACCGGAAATATGCGGAGGAAATTCCCAGCCGAACATCAGAACGCTGATTTTATTGCTATTATGAAACAATTGATGTTGTGGAAGAATCTGAAATATGCTCCCACTTCTCCTGCCAGATACAGATTTCTTTTCTTCATTAACCGGAGTTCTTTTCGCAGATCTCCTCTCTACTTTTTTTCTCGATGGCTTCGCTTCCTCCCCGCCCGGTATTGGTTTGACAGATGCCTTCTTTACCACCGTTTTCTTTCGCCTGGTGTTCATTTTTCAATCAATAGTAGTGCTCGTAATAACCTTCCGAAAAAAGCGGCTCTTTCACTTCGCTCGTCAATTCCCCGGCTCCGTTAAACCTCAGATGGCTGTATTGGTCATCCACCACAATATGCACGTTGTAGCAGATATTACCGCTACTATCTTTTTCTTCATTAAATCCAATCAGATGATAACCGGAACAACTGCAACTCCTGAGGTACGATTGGATGCCTGATGGGAACTCCTGGACTGAATGTTTCATAATAAAATTTTTAATAAAAATAGAATTATCATGAAGGGCGGAGAATGACAAATCTCAGTTAGGGTCTTGCATTTTCGCAAGGGGGAATGCTCTAAGATGGTGGGGGCTGACTAATAGAAAATCTTCGATGGAGCGCGGAAATCTGTTAGATTTTCAGAGAACCGCTATGCTTCGAATTATGATAAACTATTTTAGCCAGCCCCTCTATTATTTGTCATTTCGTTTATTTTCCCTCACATATTTTTATCAAAGTGCATTTTAATCTCCAATATTACTTAGCAGCAAAGGGGACGTTCCATTCGTAATAAATACCTTGGAGTTGGGTGATGTAATTAATCCTTTCGTCACCTCGAGGCTTTTGTATTCAAGAGTCTTGTCGGTAATTGATTCATTAATCGTACTCTGAGCCTTTTTTACCGCTTCTGCTTCTATTTGCAGCCGTTCCGCTTCCTTCTTTTGTGTCGCAATAGCCAAATCCGCCTCTTTTAACTGTTTTTCAATTTTAAATTCCAATTCTACTCTCTGTTTCTGCACTTCATATTCAGCTTGCTCGGCAGCCGTCTGCGCTTTTACCTTGTTGGCAATAGCCTGCTCCACGTCTGGTGGAAGAAGAATGTCTTTCACCAGCGCCCGGTCCACCACAACACCATATGGTTCCACGCTTGCAGTCATATTATCAGTGACGATTTTTTCCAGCGCTTCTCTTTGCGTGATTATCTCTGCCGCATAATACTGTGTGGTCGCTTGCCTCACGATGGCGTACAGGTTATTTATTATCAGCGGTGTGGTGTAATCTTTTCCGAACCTGGAGTAGATGAGCTGGGCTGCTTCCGGCTTCATGTGGTAGAGCAATGTTATTTGCGCATTGATAGCAAGACCTTCTTTGGTGGGAAGGTGCATCTTTTCGGAATATTCCGTAATGCGCGTGCTGAACTTAATAGCCGTTCCGGAAAAAGGCGCAAAGAAATGAAGTCCCTGGTCTAATGCTTCTCCTCTGTATTTTCCCCATTTGGTCTTAATCGCGGTTTCACCGGGACGAACAATAACACAACTTGGCATCATGAATATCGCTAACAGGATGATGAAGCAGGAAATGACCGATAAATTCCTTACCGGTTTTGCAAGTGGCATTTGGTACGATGTTGTTTTCATAGCAATTGATTTTTGATTTACACGACAAATTTGAATAAGGCGAGTGTGAAGTGTTATGACCTTTATCACACGAAAGCCTGCATTTTTGCAAGACATTATGCCCAGTTATTTCGATTCCGTGCGCTTTAATTCATCGGCAAAAAACTTCGCAAATGAAAGCGCAAATGAAGGATTCATGCGGAACAACTCCATCATCTTATCCATAGGGAAAAAACATAGCAGCGAGTCTTCGAGGGCAATAGCTGATACAGGATAAACCTGTTTCTTGCCCAACCCTCTGCAACCGAAAATGCCGCCATCGCAGGCAAAGCGGATGATTTGCTCACTTCCGTGGCGATCATTTATAAACACCTTCACCTTGCCGGATTTGACAAAGTGCAACCCCCTGGCATATTCCCCTTCGCGGAATATCATTTCACCCGCCCTGAAGGAAATGTTTTCCTTCACAGCATCTGCCTTATCGAAAAAATGTTCGCTGCCGTTTTGATGAATGAAGCAGGAAACTGCTTTGCATCCTGAGCAAGATAATGCTGAATTCATTTTTACACAAGAAGTTTGAAAAGTAGGATAAACCAGTAACAGAAATAGATGAGAAACATCATCCTGTCATCTGCATTTTCGCAAAGGGAATTTTTGAGGTTTTACGGTTTATATGTTTACAGTTGTTTTTTAAACCATAAACTGTAAACCGTAAACATCTAAACAGCATCTCGACAAAGAAAGCTTAACAAAGGAGCAATTATGGCATCCCTCCATAAGAATCACCCTGTGCATGCCAGCAGGAGATGCCGTTGGGAGCATTGCCAACGCCAATGGTCGCCACCACGCTCTGAGAAGATATATCAATGACGGAGACGGTATTGTCATCGCTGTTGGTTACATAAGCCTTTTTACCTTCTTTGTCCACCACCACGCCATGAGTTTTATTGCCGGTGGTGATGGTGTTTATAACCGCGGACGTGGCAATATCAATCACATACACTTTGTTGTTTGTGGGGCGCCCGCTTAATCCACCCTGGTCACACACGTAAAGCAGCCGGCTGTCAGGGGTAGGATAGAGTTGAATTGGTCCCTGTGCTCCTGACGGCAGGGGAATTTTGGTCACCGCCTTTGTCTGAATATCAATCCGGGCTACTTCTTTTGTATCATACAGTGAAACAAAAGCATAGCTGCCATCAG
>CAZCXH010000068.1:0-23600 GCA_964502525.1 uncultured Chitinophagaceae bacterium | reverse complement strand
GACCGGTGATGAATATTTTCCCGGTGGAATGGGAGAATTTCATGCTTCGCAAAATCAATATCTGGTATTTGAAGATGGCCCCAGCGTGGATGTGACGCTGCAGTGGGCAAAATATGTGGATGCGTCCGACCAATGCAGCCTGTCAAGAATCTGGGGCGGCATCCATCCGCCTGCTGATGACATTCCGGGAAGGCTGGCGGGCATGAAGATAGGTCCTGCGGCATTTATTCATGCCGAAAGATATTTTGACAGTGAAAAACCTCAGGTGGTTTCAGTTGCACCGAATCTTTCCATGATTGCTGATGCTAATGCAGGCGCAAGCGCATTCTCGCTCGCCATTGGATTCAGCGAGATGATGGATACTGCCGTGAAACCCAATGTAACATTTCCGGTTGAAAACCCGCTTGCAAAAACATTGTCGTTCAGCAGCAGCGCCTGGCTGGACTCAATGACTTATCGAATTACTTATGATGTGGCGGATTCATCGGAATTGATTTTAAATATTGATGTTCGCGTGGAAGATGCGCAGGATTTGACAGGAAATAAAATGGATCAGTTTGATGCGGCTGATAATTTCAGCATTGACACGGAAAATCCCGGTGTAATCTCGCTGATGCCTAATCACGTTATGCTATCTGACAATGAAGCCGGACCCGGGACTTTCATTCTAACGGTGACATTTAATGAAAATATGGATACGGCATCCAATCCGGAAATCACATTCCCCGCTGAAGATCCGCTGGCAAATACGCTCACGCTTAATCCGGCAGGAAGCGGATGGATTAATGAAACAACGTATGCGGCAAATTATGATGTCGCTGATTTTTCGGAAACGCTTCCAAACGTTGATGCGCGGGTTGAAAGCTCCAAAGATGCCGTTGGAAATGATTTAACACAATTCAATTCGGCAGATTTGTTCAGCATTGACACCAAGAACCCCGAAGTGGTATCCGTTACCCCGAACAGAACGGTTGTCTCCATTGCAGATGCAGGAACGGCAACATTCTCAATCTCCGTGTTGTTTGATGAGGCAATGGACACCTCAGTGAAATTTCCGATAGCATTTCCTTCCGAAGACCCATCTTCAACTTTGACATATAATTCCGGCAGCAGCGCATGGACCAACACGACCAATTACATTGTGAAATATGACGTGGCTAATTCATCGCAGGTCTTAACAGATATTGACCTTGAAGTGGCAACAGCTTGCACCGACAATGTTGGCAATGTGCAAGTGCCGTTCAGCGATGCTGACAAATTCAGCATTGACATGAGTACAGGGGTTGATGAACTTTCGTCAGGAGGCTTGCTGAAGGTCTATCCCAATCCTGCGGAGGAAAGCAACCTTCTTACGGTGGAATTGATTCGCCTGAATGATGATGCTTTGGTTCAGCTTTTCAACCCGCAGGGAAAGGTTGTCCGCTCTGAAACCGCAAGCGCTGCGGTTACGCAATTAAACATCAGTGAACTTGCTTCGGGGCTGTACCTCCTGCGCGTTGCCGGAAATGATTGGGAAAAGTCGGTGAGAGTGCAGTTGTTCAAATAAGGGGACGGATTATAATTCCGAACCGAACGTATCTCCCTGCGAGAGGTCGCCTACTCCTTCTTAAACTGTTGGAGCGCATGTGTTGATTGGTTTTTCACACCCCCACAGACCTCATACCCAATTTGAGATTGAATTAGAAAAGTTCTTAGTTTACCATAAGTGAACGGCTTACCTTAAGCCGCACATGGGCTTCTGGTAATTTGGATGTAAAAAGGAACATTCAAACACTCGTTTTTCCTGATGGAATCACCATAGACAGAGCTAAAAGTCATTATCTAACCAAGAAGGTCAACTCACTTTTCTCCGCAATAAGCACACTTACAAAGAGTTATGACGAAAATAAAAAAGGACTTACCCTGAAAATTCAAGATAAGTCCTCGATAGTAGCGGGGGTAGGACTTGAACCTACGACCTTTGGGTTATGAGCCCAACGAGCTACCAACTGCTCCACCCCGCGATTTAGGGGTGCAAATATACTCTTTAATCCGCTGCAAAGAAAGAAGTTGCTTTCATGTCTCACTTTTTCATTTTTCCGGTTATCTTCGGTAAATGCCTGGCAACTCATTCGGGGAAATTTTCAGGATCACTTCGTTTGGCGAATCGCATGGAACTGCCATTGGCGTGGTGATTGACGGCTGCCCTGCCGGATTGGAGGTGAATGGAGATTTTATCCAAAATGAACTCAACCGGAGGAAACCCGGTCAGTCGAAAATTACCACTCAGCGAAAAGAGGCGGATGAGGTAGAAATCGTTTCCGGGATATTTGAAGGAATAACGCTTGGCACTCCCATTGCCCTGGTCATCAAAAACAAAGACCCTCATTCGGGTGATTATGCGCATCTGCGCGATGTTTTCCGTCCATCGCATGCTGATTTTACCTATCAGGAAAAATATGGAGTGCGCGACTATCGCGGAGGGGGGCGCTCGTCAGCGCGTGAAACCGCAGCACGGGTGGCAGCGGGAGCGGTCGCCAAACTGTTGCTGAAAGAAGCGGGAGTTGAAATCAGGGCTTATGTTTCCGGAGTGGCTCATATCGCGCTTGAAAAAAATTATTGGGAGGTGAACATCGAGGATGCTGAAAAAAACATCATGCGATGTCCGGATGAAGGATTGGCGAAAAAAATGATTCAATACATTGAATCAATCCGGAAAGCGGGCGATACTGCGGGAGGCACTGTTGGATGCGTCATTAAAAATTGCCCGGTTGGGCTGGGGGAACCGGTATTCGACAAGCTTCATGCAGATCTGGCAAAGGCCATGCTGAGCATCAATGCTACCAAGGGATTTGAATATGGATCCGGATTCGAAGGAGTGAAGCTCAAAGGCTCGGAGCATAATGACATTTTTGAGAAGAAAGAAAATAAGATCATAACCAAAACCAATCATTCCGGTGGAATTCAGGGCGGCATTTCCAACGGCATGGATATTTATTTCAAGGTTGCGTTCAAGCCTGTAGCCACCATTATGCAAGATCAGGAGAGTGTTACTCAAGCGGGTGAAAAAACCGAAGTGAAGGGGAAGGGTCGCCACGACCCCTGCGTGCTGCCACGCGCAGTGCCCATCGTAGAGGCAATGGCTGCCCTGGTAATTGCGGATCATCTGTTGCGCAGCAGGCTAAGCAGATTGAGCTTCATTGCACGATAAAAAACTGATTGCCAGATCGTTCCATGAGTTTATTCAACCATCAGATTGCATCCGCGTAATTCCGAATTATCCACTCTTCCCAACACTTCAAATGAGCCATCGGGATGCAGTTTCCCTAAATCATCTGTTTGGACAAAAGCGCAGGAATGAATGTTGGCGAGGTCAATGATATTGATGGCTCCCGTTTGCCCGATGGGTAAAAGTTCAAAAGGATCATAGGGATTGCGGATCATGATTTTCATCCACGGTGGCGATCTGAAAAAGCCGTCACCTGAGGAATAAGCCTGCGACAAGAGCTCGGTCATTCCATATTCTGAATAAATTTCTTGAACTCCAAAGGCTTTTTTTAAAATGGCGTGCAATTCAGTTCTTGTTATTTCTTTCCTTCTGCCTTTCATCCCTCCTGTCTCAATAATCAGCGTATTCTTCAGATGCAATGGATAGTTTTCAGCAAAATCAAGCAGTGCAAAAGCGACACCCAATAATATTATCTTGTTTCCCTTTGACTCAAGGTATTGCAATCGTTTGGACAACTCTTTGTAATCATTCAAAAAAAATCCGCTTGACTGATTTTTTGTTTGACTGATCAATGATTCCGCCATGAAAACCAGAGAAGAATTTTTTCTTTCCATGTAGGAGGGAAGCAGCGCAAGAATGCAATATTGGGAAGGCTTTCCAAAGAATAGTTCAAAGCATTTGGAAAAGCTGTTTACATAGACGTCTTTATCGCTAACATAATGACAGGAAGGAGATTGCCCGGTGGTCTGGCTGCTTTCGAACACCAATTCCGCATTGGCGCCACCGGACAGCACCTTGCCGCTTTTGAAAAATCCAATTGGGAGAAAGGGGATTTTTGAGATGTCATTAATGCTATTCCGGTTCCTATTGATTAATTTAACGTAGGTTGAATAAACAGGATTATTCTTCATGTGATGACGAAAAATCTCCAATGCGGCAGAACTGAATTTTTCGTCCGAGTCAATTTCAAAAATGCTTTCCTTTATTTCCTGAACATTATCCATTATCTGTAAGCCGGTAAGTGTGATATAATAAAACTCTTAATATTGCAGTTATAGTTTTGCAAATTTCCAAAATGAACTCCAAAGGATATGGCATCATTGGGTTCCTGCTTCTCAGCGCGTGCGGAGAGCCTCCCAGCTATGACAAGCAGCCGCATATTGAGTTTTTGTCCCTTTCGAGAAACGAGATTGACCAGTTGGATTCGGTGAGCATTGAGTTTTCCTTCACGGATGGGGATGGCGATCTGGGATTTGAAACACCGGATACTGAAAATTGCAACCTGTGCGATAGCAGTTGTTATAATCATCCTACATTCAGCCTGTTCCTGTTTGATGATCGCACTAAATGCCTGACCTTGTTTAATATTCCCTACATCCCGCCAAAGGGAAGTTCCAATAGCATTTCCGGCAAAGTTTCCTTTGTTAAATCAAGCATATGCTGCATCTCCCCAAATTTTGAAGTATGCATCCCCATGCCCTCCTATCCCTACGATACCATTAAATATTCTGTTCGAATAAAGGACAGGGCCGGGAACCTGAGCAACATCATTAACATTCCTCCGATTGTAGTCAGATGCAATTAACACAGGGCTGACTCAAAAAGTGGCTGATACCGTTTTGAATTTATACTGTGCGCGGGATAAAATCTGACATTTTCCATTTCTGTTTACAGTTTATATGTTTACGGTTTACGGTTGGCACACTGTCCAAACTCCAAACTGTAAACCGTAAACTGTAAATGGCTCAATGGCGCAGTTTATCCTGTTCAAAGTATAAAAGGTAAAGGGCAATTTGCCCTAGCATATTTGTCCTCTTTGCATCTTCTTTGATCTGATTTCAATTTCTTTACAGGACATAAAAAAGCCGCCTCAAAATTGGCATTTGAAGCGGCTTCTTTTTATTAGGACCACGAACAAATATTATTCCGCCTTAATCAACTTCACAACCTTCACCTGTGTGTCGAGCCTCACTTCAAGGAAGTAGACCGCATCAGGCATCCAGTTGCCGGCTTCCAAGGCAAATGAATTCAATCCTTTGGCAGCTTCAATATCCTGCACAATCAGCTTTCTTCCCAGTATGTCCATCACCTCGAAACTGCCACGGGATGCCTTCGCCACATTCAGGTCAATCACCAATTTGTCATTGAAAGGGATCGGGTAAACATCTATTTCAAAGCCGGTGCTCAAATCTGCAACCGATGAAGACAGGCGGGCGCTGCTGTTGCATGACTGGCCGATTACGGTGAACGTGCTTGTGAATGTGCTTCCTGCAGTGCCTGTAGCGCGCGGGCCGGAGTATGGAATTATGTCAAGCGTGTAGCTGCCCGGAGTGCTTACCCAATCATGATAATTGCCCGTTGGATTATCACCTGCCAGCGCGTAAGGAATATACTCTTCAACGCGGAAGTCGTTTCCGTTCAAAATGAACTGTACGCTTCCAACCGGCTCAATGCAAAGGTTTGCTCTCAGGTTAAACGGACACAACGTATCGAGGCTGATGGTCATTCCTTCGGTGAAAGGCGCAACGTCTCCGCCAAAGTTTTCGCGCACGATCGTTAAGCCTGTTACGTTGTTTTCGCAGTCATTAACAGTCACGGTTTGAGTGCCGCTGCAACCGTCAGCATCGGTTACAGTAACCGTGTAAGTGCCGGGACATAGATTGTCAATTGCAGCCGTAGTAGCTCCGTTGCTCCACGAATAAGATAACGGGGGATTGCCGCCTGTTGCCGAAGCAGCAGCGCTGCCATCGCAGCATCTCGGATTACAGTCAAGCAGGATGTCGGTTAAGCCGCCTGAATCGCGATAATCAAACACGATTTTGCGCACACCCGTTGCATTTACTGCAATGGTTTGAACTGAACCATTGCCAACATTTGGAATTGCAACCGTGGTGAGAAGATTGTTATTCGCGTCATAGGCTTTCGCGGTTCCCGCAGGTCCGTTTTCCTTATCTACGAAAACAAAGGAGGTTACGGTTCTGTCGTAATCGAATGTGATGGTTATCACGCCACCCTGTCCCTGGTCATTTGGAACATCCACTGTTCCGTTGCCGTCAGCATCGGTAATGTTTTCCGGGAATATTGCAACATGACCGTCAGCCGTTTGAAGATCCGGATCGGGACCATTGCCGTCAGCATTGTAGATGGTAAGCTGATCCGGGAATGATCCATAAGCATTGCCTGAAATATGAATGCCGTATGCGGCATACTGCTCGTTCAGCTTCGTTCCGGGCGGGAAATCACCGAAATTAAGTTCGCACATGCGGTTGCCGCCACACTGAGCAGAAATATCCTGCGATGTCACAGTGACTGCAATTTCCTGGAAGGCGCTGATGGTGCCGGATTCGCTGGCTGAGCAACCACTGGCATCGGTTACTGTCACCGCATGGGTGCCAGCGCACAACCCTGTTGCTGTTTGCGAAGTCTGTCCGTCACTCCAGAGGAACGACAACGGTTCCTGTCCGCCTGTTGCGTTGGCGGTAATTGAACCTCCGCAGCTATCAGCGCAATTAGGATTGGCAACGTCTAAGCTCAACCCCATGGAGGTTGATACCGTGAGGTTGGTAACCACCACGCTGTCGCAGCCAAGTGCAGTAACCAGCGTATCGTAATAAGTTCCCGGTTCGGTCTGGAAGGCGCCACCGGCAAAATAACTGGCGCCATCGCAAATCTGAACGTCAACGGTAGTCGTTAATACGGTCAGCACCTCAAGGTTGGTAACCACTACGCTGTCGCATCCAATTGAAGTAACCAGCGTGTCGTAATAAGTTCCCGGTTCGGTCTGGAAATCACCACCGGCAAAATAACTGGCGCCATCGCAAATCTGAACGTCAACGGTAGTCGTTAATACGGTCAGCACCTCAAGGTTGGTAACCACCACGCTGTCGCAGCCAAGCGAAGTGACCAGCGTATCGTAATATGTTCCCGATTCGGTTTGGAAATCGCCTCCGGCAAAATAACTGGCGCCATCGCAAATCTGAACATCAAGGGTAGTCGTTAATGCGGTCAGCACCTCAAGGTTGGTGACGATAACGCTGTCGCAGTTGAGCGAAGTGACCAATGTATCATAGTAGGTGCCCGATTCGGTCTGGAAGGCGCCACCGGCAAAATAACTGGCGCCATCACAAATCTGCACATCAATCGTGGTTATTAATTCCGGCAGCACGGTCAGGTTGGTTACATCCCAAATGCTGTCGCAGCCGTTTGAGCCGCTGGTTGTATCAACGTATGTTCCCGATTCGGTTTGGAAATCTCCGCCAGCAAAGTATCCATCGCCAAAGCAAATGGTAACATCAACGGTATTGATAATATCCGGAGGCGTTACCGTCAGCATGGTGGCGATAATGCTGTCGCAGCCGTTTGCCGCAGTCAACGTATCATAATAAGTTCCGCTTTGAGTTTGATCTGCCCCACCCGCGAAAAAGCTGCTTCCGGAACAGATTGTTTCAAGCACATCCGTTCTTGAAGCAGGAAGCACGCTGAGGTTGGTTATCACGATGCTGTCCAGCCCGAACTGGTTCAGCAGTGAGTCAGTATAAGTTCCCGCTTCAGTTTGGAATGCACCTCCGGCAAAAATGCTGTCCCCTTCGCAGATAGACGTATCAATGGTTGTAATCGAAGCGCCTGCCTCTCTCAAGGCTATAGTAGCTGAGGCTGTGCAGCCAAGAGAGTCTGTAACTGATACGGTATAAGTTCCAGCCGTCAAGTTTGAAAGATCCTGCGTTGTTTCAGAATTACTCCATGCATAAGCGTAAGGTGCGAATCCACCGCTTACTTCAAGGTCAATTGAACCATCGCTTCCTCCGGGGGTACTTATATTAACACCTCCGGGATAAATGCTGGGAGTTAACGTCAGCACAATTTCTGACGGCTCAGTAAGCAGGATGGTGTCGCGCGTAATACAGCCAAGGCTGGTATCTACAATATTCACAGTATATAAACCTGCAGTAATGTTTGCCGGATCTTCCATATCCGTGATGTCCGCAGCGGCAGTCCCGTTGCGCGTCCACCCGAACCTGAACGGTGGTTCGCCACCTGTTACAGTCACATCAATAGAACCGTCACTTGCACCGAAGCAACTCACATTGAACCCGGATGCATAGACAAACGCGCTTATATCAGATGTGAATGGACCGGGTTCAAGGGAAAGAGTGGCGCTGTTCGCTGCAGTGCATCCGTTTAAATCCGTAACGGTAACGGAATAGGTTCCAAGTCCCAAACCTATTGCCGCATCCCCAATTTGCCCCGCAGGATCGTCCCATGCATAAGAATACGGAGCTGTGCCGCCAGTAGCAGTCACAGTAATTTCTCCATCGGTTGATCCTGAACAGCTCACATGATATCCGCCAGCGCCATAAGTTTTAACGGCAACAGCGGTGCTCAGGTTATCCGGTGAAGCAACGGTTGCGCTTTCCGTGATAGAGCATCCTGATGAATCCGTAATCACTACAGTATAGGTTCCAGATGAAAGAGCGGAAAGGTCTTCAGACGTTGCGCCATTGCTCCATGAGAAATTATAAGGCGGGAAGCCTCCGCTTATATCAACGGCAATGGCACCGTCAGCCGCGCCAAAACATGAAACATTGGATTCGGTCAAAGCAGCAACAAGAGGATTAATGTCATTGATGGTAAAAGGTATTCTTCCGGTGGTGCATCCATTGCTGTCGGAAACTTCTGCAAAATAATCTCCTGCACAGAGGCTGTCCTCGGAAGCACCGGTTGCTGAACCGATAAGCACACCAAAATTGTCGAACCATTCATAAATCAAGGCTCCTGATCCGCCCGATGCGGTGATGACGGCAGCACCATTGCAGATGCTGGTGCATGAAAGGTCTGTTGTGGCGATGGATGCCGTTGGTTCCGGATTTTCAATAACGAAAATATCAGGGGTGGTATATGTACACCCGTTTTGATCGGTCACCTGCATCGTATATGTTCCCGCGCAAAGGCTGGAAAGGTGAAAGCCTGTTTCGGGAAGCTGCACGCCATTGCTAAACCATTGGAATGAATAGGGAGCTGTTCCGCCTGAAGCTGTAACTGTGATTGACCCGTTGCAGTCGCCAAAGCAAAGATTATGGGTTACGTTCCATGTTGCGAACAGATTGTTGAACGAAGTGATATTGAATGGGAAAGATGCGGTGCAACCGGCATTATCCGTCACAACCAATTCGTAGGCTCCTGCACACAAGCCTGTAATCAGGCTTGAGGTTCCGATGGAGGTTCCATTACTGTCCAGCCAGCTAAGCGTGTAGGGTGACGCGCCTCCGGTGGGTGCGGCTGAGGCAATTCCATCGCAGGCGCCAAAGCAAGTTTCATTGACCAGGTTGAGACCCGGGTCAAACTTTGCAGGCTCCAATATATCAACCGTTTGCGCGGCTGTGCATCCTGCTGAGTTTGATACTACAACGGAATAGGTGCCGGCACAAAGCCCGCTAATTGAATTATCCGTTGACAGTTGGTTTCCAACTGTATCAAACCATGTCACCGTGCAGGGGGCATCGCTGCAATTAAAGCTTACTGATGCGGTTCCATCGCATGCGCCAAAGCAGGAAGCATCGGTTTTGCCGGTTGTTATTGTTTCTGCTCCAATATTGTTTATGGTGACTGTAATAGCCTTAAAGCAACTGGTGGCAAATAAATCATTAACAATAACCGTATATGATCCGGCACACAAATTAGATGCCGTGTTGGTTGTGCTCGCTACCGATGGGGGCCATTGGTAACTGAAGGCGCCAGAACCTCCGTCAACGCTTATGAATGCAGAACCATTGCATTCACCGCAGGCTGTCGTAGTGGTAACCGCGCTCAGAAGAATTTCATCCCGCTGTCCGAGCGTGAATGTTCTGTCGAACGAACAGCCGTTTGCGTCAATGGCCGTTACCGAGTAGGTTCCCGCAGACAGATTTCTGTATTCGCTGCCTGTTGAGCCATCATCCCAGATGAAGGAAACGGGCGGTGTGCCGCCAGACAACTCCAGCACAGCAGAACCGGTATTTGACCCATAACAGCACAATTCAAGTATGGCCGAACCCGCATCCGGACAAGTAAGGTCGGTTAATCTGACTACTCCTGTAAATTCATCCGGAGAGGTCACTGGTAGAAATTCGTTGCTGACGCACCCGTTTTGGTCAGTAACTGTAACGGCATAATTTCCAGGCCCAACTCCCACCAAATCCTGCGTTGTATCGCTTAATGCAGTGCTGCCATCGAGCCAATTGTATGAGTAAGGAGGAACTCCCCCGGAAACGCTTACGTCAACAATGCCATCCGCAATGCCGAAGCAGCTAACGTTGCGAGCGGAAATGGTTGAGTTCAAAGCCGGAGGCTCAGTGATGTTAAAATTCAGCGTTTCGCTGCACCCGTCAAGCGTTGAAGCCGTCAGAGAATAAATTCCCGCAGCGAGATTGTTCAGCAGGCTGCCGGTTATGCTGCCATTATCCCAGTTGTAAAACACCAATGGAATGCTGTCATTAATGCCGATGGAAACGCTTCCGTCAAACCGACCGTTGCATGATACGTCCGTAATGTTGTTGATGGTGGCGCCAATCGAATAATTAGTCGAAGAATACACGATCCAGATATTGGAATTATTGACATTGCAGCACGTCCAGGGATGGCAGGAACACTGGTTATATTCACCGCAGGTGTGAACGCAGCATGGATCGTAGGCAAGGGGAGCGCAGTCGAAATTGCAGCACCATGCATTGGCTGATCCGCAGGGGGCTGTAATCTGAGCCAGCCGGTATTCGCGTTCCTCCCAAAAGCAACATTCACCTGAAAACGTTCTGAAATTGCCCGTGTAGATATAGCCCGAAGGGGGTGTTTGCGCGGACGGGCACCCCACCATCTGCCTTGCTACGATAAAATCATTGCTGGTGCCGCCAAGTCCTGTATTGGAGAATTGAGCCGGCAGGTTGGGGTTGGAATTCTGAGATTCCTGGTTAAAGTTGCCTCCGTCACCGCCATTCACCACCTCCTTCATTTTCGTTGTATATATATAATTTCCCTTTGCGGTAACAATCCTTATGCGGTACCAGATCATCAATTGCTGAAGCTCTGCCGCGTTGAGCTCATCGTTATATATGAAGCGGCCGCTGCCCGTTTCCGTGCTGTATAAAATTTTGTTGTTGTAGTCCATTCCCTGCGGATAGTTGTTGGCGAAAATATCAAACATGCGAACCGGCCTGATACTGTCCAGAGGCTGAAAATCCGCTCCGTTGAAGCTTTGCTCCACAACATAATAATCAACCGGCTCTGAGGTCACTTCATCCCACACCATGTGCATCACATTGTCGTTTTTGCCGATGAATGTAAAAATATCAGGGTCTATATAGTTCAGCCTCTTTAACTGAACTCCGTTGTTGATGCTGTTTTTAGGCGATTGCGCGTGTGCGGCTGATAATGCAACAAATATTGCAGTGAGGAGCAATGTAATTTTTCTCATGACTTGAGGGTTTTATAAAAAATTTGGTTGAATCCGGTATGAATAAAAAATTTTGAAATACTTCACGATAGTTCGGGTTCAAGATATTGTTATTCACCAATAGAAGCTACGAAATACTTGGAAATACTTGCTTTCTGACACAATCTACTCAAGTTTTCCGAGGTATCCAAATCCGAGATGCAGGCTTTAGGCAAATATTTGACAAAGAAAGAGTTATGATGGTGCGATAAATGATAACTCATCGGGCATAAGCATGAAATTCTCGTCAAAGCGAGAGAATTTTTTCAGTACTTTTATCCCGCTTATTCTTGATTTCCAACTTGCCAAACCGGAGAAACAATTCGCAGAATTTCAGCATAGGATAAAGGGACTTTATGGAAACCAAAGGAGAAAAGTTCGTTTACAAAACAGCGGATATCCTTGAAAAATTTATTGACAGGCAAGCTAAGTTCCTGAAGAAAGCCTCCCACGAACTTAAGTTTATAAAATATAAGCTCGCCTTCGGTGAAAGGGACGATGATATATATATTGTATCATTTCCAAAATCAGGAACCACCCTGATGCAAATGCTTTTATACCAGCTTACCACAGACGGCAATATGGACTTCAAGCATATTTATGAGGTGTCGCCATGGATCAGAAATGATGTTGTAAGGGGAATTCCGCCACGGAAGCTATCGTCTCCCAGATTGATTAAAACGCATGACGCATATAGCGCGTTCGATCAGGAAACCAAAGGGAGGTTTATACACATCTACAGGAACGGCATGGACGTAGCGGTATCCTATTATCACCAGGAAAGGAGTTACAATACGCCTGATTTGAAATTTGAAGATTACATGAAAAGATTTTTCGAGCCGGGTGAAAGAAACTATTTTACTTTCAACAAAGAATGGTTCATCAATAAAAATAAACTCCCTTTGCTTTACGTAAGCTACGAGCGCATGCAGTCCGATTTTGAAGCAGTGGTCGGAAAAGTGGCAGGTTTTTGCAACATCAAATTGAATCGGGAGGTCATGGACAGGGTAAAAGAAAGATGCAATTTTGATTTTATGAAAAGCCACGAAGAGAAGTTTGGCGACCGCCCGCCTTCAAAGCCGAAAGTTTACGACCAGTTTATAAGAAGCGGAAAGGTTGGAGAGGGGGAACAGTATTTCACAGACGAACAGAAAAAATTGTTCACTGAACGCTACCTGAAGGAGCTTGATTTCCATGTAAGAAAAAGTCTTGGTTAAGCAATCATAGCATGTTAATAACAATAACAAAAAGCAAAATGAATTTTTGGAATTGAATGCAATTGCTACATTTGTAAGCGTCATTATTTTTTAATTCTTAACCATAAAAAACAAACAAAATGAAAACATTAAGAATGCTCAGAAAAATTTTGGGGATTTTCGTTGGCTCATTGGGAGTTGCCGCCCTATCCTCCTCGTGCGGCAAGATGCATGATTGCACCTGCACTTACAGCGGAGGTGGCGGCACCGTTACTCAGACAGTTTCTGCCGGAGAAAAGTGCGATGAAATGGACAGGGAGTACACAGACAGCGGCACTGTTTATACCATTGATTGCGAAAACAGCTAATTGACCGACTTTACTAAATCTTTCATGAAAGGGTATGCGTTTGCATACCCTTTCTAATTTAAAATCTTACTGGAATGTCTGCAATGATACGGGTAATCGGAGGGATGCTATTCCTTTTATCGGGAGTTTTCAAATTGATGTGCATTGACAATTATGAGCTTCACGTTTATTCTTATGAGTTCATGAGCCTCAACTTTGCGCTGGTGGCGGCAAGGTTGATGATCAGCGCTGAATTACTCATAGGGTTATTGCTGATATTTGGATTATATGTCAATCTGATATGGAAATTAACCCTTGCCCTCCTGGGTGTTTTTCTGCTGTTTCCTCTGCTGCAATGGATAAAGGGCAGCGATGATTTTTATTATTGCATTGCAGATTTTAAGGTTACGCCAGTCATAGCGGTCATTAAAAACCTGGCCTTGATGATTGTTTTGCCGTTTTCTTCAACAGGCAAGAGTTGGGTTCCTGTTAAATGGCAACGCGCAACAACGGCTCTATTGTTTGTCACCGGATTGCTCGTTCCGTTTATTGTTTCTCCTCCTGATAGCTGGTTAATGGAGAAGAATCTTGCGAAAGACGAGATGTTTAATTATCCCGCAACAGCCATGACCAAAATGGGAACCGACAGTTTGGCTAAGATGACCAATGAGATTTACGCTGGGAAAAAGGCAGTTTGTTTCATGAGCGCAACCTGCGAATACTGCAGGAAATCTTCCAGGAAGATGTCCATTATGGCAAAAAAGTTTGGATTTTACGATAACGTGACTTATGTTTTTCCAATTCAAAGCATGCCGGTCAGAAGGAAGTTTTTTAAAGAAACACATACTCCTGAATTCCGTCATACACATATCCCAATGAGAGATCTGCTTAAAATAACAGGTGGCGAAATTCCAAGGATATATTTACTTGATAATGGCGTTATTAAAGGCAAGTATGGCTATCGCGATTTGCCCGAAAAAGAGGTAGCCGAATTTTTCAGGCATGATTGACAAACCAGAAATATTCTGAAACCGGGGTAACCGGCAATCCAACGCCTTACATCACCACCACCTTGCGGCTGAAGTTCACGCCTTCAGCGCTGGTGATGCGGAGCAGGTAAACTCCGGGGGCCAACGGTGAAAGGCTGATGGCGTCTGTATTGGCTCCGGCTGCAAACGTCCTGTCAAATGCTGCCATCTGCCTGCCTGTATTGTCGAGCAAGGCAACGGTTCCCTTAAAGGTTTCGGTGGCGGCTACTTCAATCATCAGCGTTTCGCCATTGGCGGCAGGGTTGGGATAAACGCGCACAGCGGCAACAGCCGGCTGAACAATGCCTGTTGTAACCACAGCATCAAATGATTTCACTACGCTGCATCCGTGGCTGTCAATCACCCTCACGGAGTAGCTGCCGGAAGAGGTAACCGGATTTTGGGCATTGCCGGAGCCGTTTGACCATTGATAGGTGAATGGAGGAGAGCCGCCCGTTACCGCTGCGGTAAGCACGTTGCCCGACTGCACGATCTCGGAGACCAGCGGCATGGGGTCAACCATGTCAAACGAAATCACAAGCGAATCCTGCCCGGCCTCGGAGATAGTCAGCTCATAGCTGCCCGGAGAAAGGTTAGAAATAATCTGGTTGTTATCGCCTGTTGACCAATGGAAAGAATAAGGCTGCGTTCCGCCTGAAACCCCAACGGAAATGGAGCCGTCCGCCTCGCCCGGGCATGATATTCCGCTGATGATATAGCTTGGAGTAATTGATGTCGCCTCTTTGGTCTTGAACACGGAGAAGTTGCTGTAAGGCGCGCAGGTATTGCCCTCGTTGAACGGTCGCACCCTCCACCTGTAGTTGAACGGCTCATCAAGGTTGGCGATGATCACTGAGGTGTCCTGCACGATGGTGTCAATATTGACGATGGTGGTGAAGCGGCTCACCTGTAGGTGATAGTAAGTGGCGCCCGGCACTTTCCTCCATTTCAGTTGCGCAAAATTTGCCGGTATATCTATGGCGCCATGAGCCGGATAAATTGCCTGCGCAGCGCCAAGGCTGTCCATGTTTGCCGGCAGCGGAACCGATAAAAGTCCGCTGCGCTGGTCAGTCAGATATTCGTGCATGACGTCAATCTGCTCAGGGCTGAACTTGTTCTGGCAGCCGTCATTGGCATACGACATGAACAGGGAGCCGTCAACGTTGTAAAGGTCGCCATTGTAGTCCAGCTTGGTCCAGCGGTAAGGGCAGGTCCATCGGTCGGAGATGTAGTCGGCAGGGGTATCGCAGAAGCGGTCGCCCGCGGTGCGGCAATTGGAGCCGTTCACGCGCTCGTCACTCGCCTTGGGCGCTCTCGATGTGTCCTGGTTTTCCCATCCGCTGAAGGTGTGCGGCAGGTCGAAGTAATGACCCAATTCGTGAGCCACCGTGCTGTTGGCAGACCCTGCGCATCCATTGGCGATCACCACAAAGTCGCCCCATCCACCGGAATAGTAGCCGCAGTTGCCGCTGGCATTGTCAACGTAGTAGATATTTACGGCATCGTTATCATAGTGATCATCAATCACCTGGTAATAGCCGTCTTCATGATTGTAAAGCACCGTGCTGTTGATAAAATCAATGCCTTCATGGATATAAAAATAAAAGCCTACGTGCGCATACTGCCCGTTAAGCCGGCACAAGCCATCGAGCAGGAATTGAAGCCGGAGGAAGCCGGTTCCTCCATCAGTGCCTACCAGATGGATTTTCAGGGGGACATGCTTCACCGATGGGCTGGAGCGCTTGTTGGCGGCAAAAGAGCCGTTGTCCATGTAGTTATCAAACCATTGAACCATGTGCGGAGGCATTTCCGTTCCGCAATAGGTTTGCTGCCCGAATGCGCTGACATGTGCGAGGCACAAAAGCAGAGAGATACTTTTCATAACAGGAAGTTTGGAAAGTTCCTTAAAGTTAATCCCAACCGGAGAAAACGGCAAACCGTTTCAACTACTTGTTGCTAACAATCACCCGCTTGACGGCAACTCCCTGTTCCGTATGGATTTTGATGAAATAAACTCCATCGGCATTGCCCGAAAGGTTCCAGTCGTAGCTGCCTCCGGCATTGATGTTTCCGAGGTCAGCGTGCTGAATTACCTTGCCCACGATGTCGAGCGCGCTGAGCCTTACGTTTTCAAAAAGCCCGTTATTTATCATAACCGTAACCATTCCGGCAGTAGGATTCGGATAAATGGAAAAAGCCTTTTCAATATTTATTTCAGATATGCCTGTTGACATCGAAGTGACGGAAACCGTTTTGCATGTTTCCTTTTTGGGTTTGCTGAAAAGGGTATTGAAGGTATTTGATACTTCGAGGCATACATTATAATCGCCTATGGCGGAATAAGTATGCGCGGGACTCCTATTGGGGTTTTGAACCTGGTCGCCAAAATCCCAGGTCCAGGCTGTCGGATCATATAAGGAAGCGTCAGTGAAAAATACTGTGTTAGCCTGCACCACAAAAGTAAAGTCAGGATCAGGTTCGGTATTAACCTTCACCGTTCTGTTAGCTGATCCCGTGTTGTTGCTTGCATCCTGAACGGTATAAATTACCGTATAGTTGCCGCGCGAAGCCACGTTTACGGCAGTGCTTCCGTTGCTGTTCACTGAACTTGTGAGGTCGTCTCCGCAGTCTGCAGCCGTAGCGCCAAGCTCATTGTAAGACGTTCCCAGATAAACATACTGCGGGTTATCTCCAACGATGGTAACATCCGGAGGGGTAACATCCGCGGTAACAACCACCACTCTTGTTTTTGTAACCGGAGGATTGACGCTATCGCTTGCTGAATAAGTCAGCAAATAACTCCCGGGCGTTTTATCATCAACAGCGCCTGACACGCTAAGTGTCAAAATTCCAGCGCACTTGTCTTCCGCATAACCTCCCGGATCCTGGAAGCCTGAGCAAGCCTCAACGCTTAAAGGGTCGCTTCCCACTAAAGTGATCACAGGCGCCTGGTCAGTGATTACCACCGTTCTTGTCTGCGTTACGGCAGGATTTCCAGCGCCATCATTGACGTCATAACTGATGGTGAAAGTGCCGGGAACAAGAGTATCCGGAATATTATCCGTTACCACAATATTATTGGTAATGTCGCCATCAACATCATCGGTAGCTGTGGCACCCGGGTCAATGATGAAGTCACACTTATCAAAATTCAAAGTACCCAATCCAATCAAAGAAATAGTGGGAGGAGTAGCGTCAGGACCGGAAACCACATTCACCACCCTTGTAACCTCGCATGCTGCGTTGCCGGAAGCATCAGTAACCGCATAAGAAACGGCATAACTCCCGGGCACGCTAAGGTTAATATTATCAGTGGTTTGAATGCTTGACGTAACGTTACCGTCAACATTATCCGTTGCAGTTGCTCCCGGATCGCTAAAGATTCCATTGACCACCACCGTGACAGGAGATGTGCCGTTAAGCGAAATAACGGGAGGCACAATGTCAATCGTGAAATCATTGTCGTTGTAAACAACGTTCTGCACGTAATGGAATTCAGCCGGATCGGTGCCAAGACCGCTGATATTGATTTTGGTGAAAACGGTTGGAATATAGTAAGAGCCTGCCGCGCCAAAAGTGGCAGGAGCCGTTGAAGCAAACAATGCCTGGCTGTCGAAATCGGGATCACCGGTTGTCCAGTTCACCGTTGAGGTAGCCAGCCCGGTTGTCACATCGTATCCGCGCGTAAAAAGATTAGGTATCGAGTTGGATCTGTCAGGGGTGCCCGTTGGATCGGAATCGAGCCATGCAATGAAAACCTTGGTGCCATCAGGGCTTCGCGAAGCCTGCGGGCGGTTGGTTTCGGTAATTTCCAAACCTTGCTCGTCATAGGCAATAGCGCCATCAATAGTCGCGATGGTGTCTATATGAATAGCCTGCCACTTGCATTCCGGCCTGTTGGCTTCATCATAGGTGAAATCATAAATGGCCAATCCGGCATATAACGCAGTACTGTCGGAAGGCGCCCACCCTGCTACGCCAAACATGTGCGGATTTCCGTTGACGTCAACCACCATGTCAATATCACCCCATACGGCAATCGGGAAAACACCCGTTGGAGGCTGAACAGCTAAAATGTTGCCGAATGAAGCAAGGTCAACAAGCACCGGGCCTTGCCAGGTGGCGCCACCATCCCGGCTAGAATAAAACACGGGCTGAAGATTTCTTTTGCCATCGAAAGTGCAGTCGGCCATGAAGCCCAGCCAGCCGTATTGTCCGGAAGGATCGAAGGCGACATCGGGCGAACCGCTTTGCACAAAGCCATTGAAACTCTTGTCATAGGAAGGAGTAAACTCCTTATGCAACACCCAATCAACATCATTCCTCGATGTGTTCCACACGCCTTTGAACAGGAGCACGCTTTTCACATTTTCCCGCGTGAGATCGAATGGTTCCGTGCCCCAGTTGACCGCCCAAAATATTCCCGGTGCGCCATTGCATAATGCCAACGCAATGCTGATATCATCATTATAAGGTGAATGAATATTTTCAGTCCACGTGGCGGTATCATTGTTCAGCCTTGCCGACCCCGTAAAATGTCCGTCCCAGTTTCCGTCCAAATCAAAAGGAAGCCAGGTTCCCATATAAGTGAGGTAAGCGTTCTGCGGATTTGTATTGCCGGCTGGATTATGGATTGCCACATTAGGAAATCTTCCTGCTAGGGTTTGCTGGTTGCCGCTCGGGTTTAAAACACCGTTATCAATGTCCCATGTCATGCCGCCATCATAAGAAACATCATACCTGTAGCGCGCCAGTTCATTCGGTTCATTGCCATACAGGTCCGGATTGGAGCGGTGGATGAATACCACCGTGTTTCCCAATTCCGCGCTGGCGGCAATCCGATGCACATTTCCGTTCAGGATGGTATAGAGGTTGCCGGCAGTTCCCAACGGTGTTGAGTTGACCGCCCTGGAACCTGCGCCTGACAGACGGTTTTGCAATTGAAGGCGCGCATCAATAAACTCCTGCGTGAATCGCATGGTCTGTGGCGACCTGCTGTCAGGCTGCCCAAGGTTTACGCGTGTGTTTTTATTCACGGCATAAGGAATTGCCTGTTGCGCTTGCAGCGTAAGTAAAACAGAGCAGCACAGCAGAATGCAGATGTGTCTTTTCATAACCCGGAAATTTAATTTTTGATTAAAAAATTAAGAATTTCCAAAAGTACAACATTTGCTTAAATGGACAAACAGATGCGTGTCATCTGTTTGTCAATGTGGAAGCCTGCATAAACACACATCTCGCTTTCGCTCGCCTCTGGCGAGTGAAGTTATTGTGTGCGCTCGCAGGATGCGAGCGCAGGCGAAGGGGTATAAAACAGGTCCAGGTCACTTCATTGGCTTAAAAGCATTGGGATTAACAGGGTTGAATGAGCGGCAAGCAATTAAGCAATTATTGTTGCTGAAGGCGCATATTTATTAAATCATCATGCCTTAACCGAGGCAGACAAGGGCGGAAAAAGAAAGGTGTTTAAGTTTGTTTCTGTAATTGCAAAGCCTGCCTTTTCCGTTCAGCGTGTTGCAGGGATGCTTATTTATATAGCGGAAAAAGAAAAAGAAACAGAAGCAGAGAGATGAAACTCCAAAACTGGTGGTTCACTACCCTTCTTGGCTCGGATGAGCCTATTCAAGCGCCTCTGGCAAATCATGTTGAAGCGGACATCGTTATTGTAGGGGCGGGCGCTGCCGGGCTATCCGCAGCTTATTCGCTGATGGACAAAGGACTTAAGGTTGTTGTGCTCGAAAAAAACATTTGCGGTGGCAATACTTCGGGGAAAAGCGCTGGCTTTTTAACTCCCGACAGTGAACTTGAATTGTCTCAGCTTATTCGCAGGTTTGGAATCACCGGGGCGGCAGACTTGTGGAAAGTTGCCACCACTGGCGTTAAGATGATGGCTGACAGGATTGTAAAACATGAAATCGCCTGCGATTTCCAGGTGCAGGACAGCCTGTTTCTGGGAATCGGACATAGCGGATGGCAGGACATTGCTGAAGAAATGGAATCAAGAAAGCTGTTGAAATTTGACCAGCAGCTTTATACTAAAGCAACCCTTAAAAATATTTTGGGATCTGACGCCTATTCCGGTGCGGTAAGATATACGGGCACCTATGGCATTGATGCTTTGCTCTATTGCCAGGGGGTAAAACAAGTATTGCTTGATAACGGAGTTATGATTTATGAATCGTCTGAAGTGGTGAAAGTTGAAGACCACCGCGTTAAAACTCACCTGGGTTCGGTATCTGCCCAGCAGGTTATTTTTTGCGCGGATAAACTGCAGCCGGAACTTACCCATTTTGCAGATAATGTTTTTCATGCGCAAACTTTTCTTTCCGTCAGCGAACCGATGGACGAAAAAATGATAAACCAAATGTTTCCTGCCGGACGGTTTCAGTGCTGGGACACCGATTTGGTTTACACTTATTTCAGACTGTTAGGCACTGACCGTCTGCTGCTTGGCGGTGGCGACATGACCACCACCTTTTCAATCCAGGATGTTAATTCATCACGTGTTATTGATAAAGTAATCCGGAATTTCAAAAAGAAATTCCCGTTGTTAAAAGATTTGGAGTTTATCCAATACTGGCCGGGCAGGATTGACACCACCAGGGATTTGCTGCCCACTGTTGCGCGCGAAGAGAATAATACATGGTTGCATTTTGTATTGGGATGCGTAGGCTTGCCCTGGGCAACTTTTTGCGGTGACTTTGCCGCCCGTCATTCTTATAATGATGCGGCCTGCGATGACCACCACTATTATGATTATTTCCGTGCCGACAGGCATTTCTTTATCCCGTTATGGCTCGAAAGAATTCTGGGAAAACAAATTGTGTTTTCAATAAACAATGCCTGGGCGAAATATTATCAAAAAGACATCAGTTCGGAAAAAATCAGGCTCATCACGCGAAAGCGCGAAGCGGAAAATGCTGCGGGTAAAAATAATCTTCGTCTCCGCATACCTGAGTGAGTCTCTCGCTGGAAAAATACTAGTGCAGCGTCAAGTGCTCTATGTCAGGTAAAAGGTTTACGGTTTACATGTTTCCTGTTTACCGTTAGTCTTTTCACAAAAACCGTAAACATGTAAACCGTAAACCGTAAACAGGAAACGAAAGAAACCGACAAAACAGGATTGACTTTGCACTATAGGCGGTTTCAATAGGTACAAAACTCAATGTATCGTCATTCTGATCGTTAGCGAAGAATCTCTCACTCAAAGGCCGAGATGATATATATAAATTTATTTAATATCGCTGTTTCACTGATTTTTAAAATATCTCTAATAATATAACGCGCCACCCCATGGATCATATTATTATAGACTGACTTATACTGTGCGCGGGATAAAATCTAACATTTTCTATTTCTGTTTACAGTTTTCATGTTTACGGTTTACGGTTGACAAACTCCAAACTGTAAACTATAAATGTCTCAATGGCGCAATTTATCCCGTTCAAAGTATAATATCATAACGGCTAATCTGGGCATGATGCTAAATCCACTGTCCTCATAAGCAGGGGAATGTTAACCAACCACCAATTTCTTCTCCTCGCGCTTCCTCATGTTGTGGTCGAGGATGATTTTGCGCAGGCGGATGGTTTTAGGCGTCACTTCCACATATTCATCAGCTTGAATGTATTCCATAGCTTCCTCCAGCGAGAATTTCACTGCCGGTGCGATTTTCATCTTTTCGTCAGACCCGGCAGCGCGGATGTTGGTGAGCTTCTTGGTGATGTTCACATTCACCACGAGGTCATCGGGGCGCGTATTTTCGCCAATCACCTCGCCACTGTAAACCTCATCGCCCGGCTCAATGAAGAACTTGCCACGATCCTGCAGTTTGTCAATGGAATATGCAATGGCGGTTCCTGTTTCCAAAGCTATCAGCGAGCCTGCTGTTCGCTCAGGAATATCTCCGCGCCAGGGTTCAAACGCCTTGAAGCGGTGCGCGATGATGGCTTCGCCCTGTGTTACCGTCAATACATTATTGCGCAAGCCAATCAATCCGCGCGAGGGAATATTAAATTCCAGATGAATACGGTCTGCTTTTGGCTGCATCACGAGCAACTCGCCTCTGCGCTTCGTCACCTGTTCAATCACTTTGCCCGATGACTCCTCCGGGCAGTCAATGTTAAGCACTTCGACAGGTTCGCATTTTTCTCCATTTATTTCCTTGATGATCACCTTCGGCTGCCCCACCTGCAGTTCGTAGCCTTCGCGCCTCATGGTTTCAATTAAAATTGAAAGGTGAAGAATGCCTCTTCCGTAAACAATATATGTATCGGGAGAATCCGTTTCTTCCACGCGCATGGCAAGGTTCTTCTCCGTTTCCTTGAAGAGCCTGTCACGCAGGTGCCGCGAGGTGACGAACTTGCCTTCTTTGCCATAAAAAGGGGAATCGTTTACCGTGAACAACATGCTGATGGTAGGCTCATCAATGGAGATGGGGGGCAAGCCTTCCGGATTTTCAAAATCGGCAATCGTGTCGCCAATCTCGAAGCCCTCTATGCCGTTCACTGCGCAGATATCACCACACTGTACGCTTTCAACTTTCACCTTCCCCAGCCCTTCAAAGGTGAACAACTCCTTCACCCGGCTTTTCACGATGCTTCCATCACGCTTCACAAGCGAAACAGGCATGTTTGCTTTCAACTCACCTCGCGATACCCTGCCGATAGCGATGCGCCCCACATAGTTGGAGTAGTCCAGGGAGGTTACCTGCATCTGCACAGTACCTTTTTTTTCTTCAGGGGCGGGAACGTGCTCCAGTATCATATCCAGCAAAGGAAAAATATTTTCCGTTTTCACTTTCCAGTCGCCTGACATCCAGTTGTGCTTGGCAGATCCGTACACCGATGGGAACTCGATCTGCGAATCATTGTGAGCAAGGTTGAAGATCAATTCGAACATCGCTTCATGCACCAAATCCGGCTGGCAGTTTTCCTTGTCAACTTTATTGATAACCACCAGCGGCTTCAAATCCTGCGCCAAAGCCTTTGACAACACATAACGGGTTTGCGGCATGGGACCCTCAAAGGCGTCAACGAGCACCAGCGCCCCGTCCGCCATGTTCAGCACGCGTTCCACTTCTCCCCCAAAATCAGCGTGACCGGGCGTGTCAATAATATTGATTTTTACATCCTTGTAAATAACAGAAACATTTTTTGAAATAATGGTAATGCCGCGCTCGCGTTCCAGTTCGTTGTTATCGAGGATGAGTTCGCCTGTTACCTGGTGGTCTTTAAAAACTTTGCAGGCATGGATGATCTTGTCCACGAGCGTGGTTTTGCCGTGGTCAACGTGGGCGATGATGGCAATGTTGCGGATGGGGGTACTCATAATATTTTCCTGTAACCTTATTTTTTTGGA
>CAZCXH010000067.1:2479-23764 GCA_964502525.1 uncultured Chitinophagaceae bacterium | reverse complement strand
TCACGGAAAGAGCATAAGCCCAAAAACAGCGCTATGGACATGGCGGCTGCCATGGGCATCGAGCTTTTATCGGAAGAACAATACCGCGCGTTGCAGCAGTTTGGGAAGTTCGATGCAAAAACATCGAGCTGGGTGAAAACACCTGATGATGTCCGGAAACACGGTGGAGCGCTCTTTTGCGATTTCCGTTTCGACAAAGTATTCGTGTATCATAACGGTGCGGAATCCTACTATGCCGCAAGGGGGTTTCGTGGTGCGTTGCTGGTGTAAAAGAATTTGAAGGTTGAAGGTTCAAAATCTGAAGTCAGTTGAACTTCAAACCTCAAATTTTAAACTACGAGTTCAACCCCACATCTCCACCACCCTTCCAACATCCTTCTTCTCCTCATACGTATCAATGTCCAGCACCAGCGAAGGACGCAGGTAAACGGGTGGATGCGCATTCCTGAAGCGCTGTATGCCGCCACCGGTGATGTTGAGCATGATGATGGAATCTTTATTCACCGTTCCGTCTCCCACGCAGCGCATCAGTGACGCGGTGGCAACGGCAGCGGCAGGTTCCAGGTCAATACCCTCTTTTTGGAGGAACATCTTTGCGGCATGTTTCGCTTCATCATTGCTGACCGAATGCATGTCGCCCTTGGTGTCGGTGAGCGCATCGAACAGTCCACCTTTGATTCCGTACGGTGGCTTGCGGTTGGCGAGCACGTCAGCATATATCCGTGAGAGCTTCTTTTTTGCTTCAGCTTCTTCCATCGGCAGCAACTGCCGCGACTTTTCCTTCCATGCGTCATACATCGGGGTGAAAGGCTCGTTCTGCGCCACCTGCAGGCTCATCTTTTTCTTTCCGTAATCTCCGCTGGCCATAAAGCGAAGATTGGCTTCCCATGCCGCTATCGCACCCGTGCCGCTGCCTACCGCCTGAAAATAGTAGTCCGGAATTTCACCGATCGTAGTCACCGCTGAGAGAACGGTGGTGCCCATGCCGTCACGCCTTGCCACGTTCTTTGCGCCTCCTTCGGCAACAAATCCTTTCGTTCTGCATATATCATCCGCGACCTTAATCGCGTCATAGTAATCGCTGTTGCCGCCAATGGTGATAAGTTTCACGCAGGGATTCAATTCCTCCTTGAACCACAGTTTCGGTCGTCTTGCATCGGGCACCACCAGCAGCAGCCGGATATTGTTTTCCGAACACACTCTCGCAAACGCCCTGGCGGTGTTTCCGGCAGAAGCAACCACCAGCACGTCATCAAAATCCTCCGGCAACCTCGCGCAAACGGCATATGCTTCACATTCTTTGAAGGTTCCTGTGAGCATGTATGCCTCACGGTCGGGCCAATAGCCGCTGAAAGTGATGTAGAGGTTGTCAAGATTCAGCAGATCTGCAAGCCCTTTGCTTTTGTACGTTACAGGAGCGCTGGAGCCATGAAGGAAATGGTTGACCGGAAGCCAGTCCGCATACTTGTAAAACCCCATGCGGTCATCTCCAACGGTAAGCCTTTTGGAAGCATATTCCGCGCGTAGCAGTTTGTCGGGATGTTCGGGATGCAAAAGCATCAGTCCATCATCATCATACTTTTTCCTGGTTCCGGGCAAGCCAAGAGAATATTCGGTGCTGACTGTTTCCACCAAAGCGGAAATTCTGACGGGATTTTTCATGTATGCAATTATATCTTGTTCTAATAGAAATTATTTTGACAATTATCAATACTCACGCATTTGATTAGCTTTGTTTGCCGCTTTTTCCACACCGAAATCACTGATGCAATGACAAATAAAAACATTGTAATAATTGACGGTTGCCGCACACCCTTCCTGCGTTCCGGCACTGACTACAAAGACCTGATGTCCTACCAACTCGGTCAGTTTGCCATCCGCGGGCTGTTGAATAAAACAGGCATTGACCCCGCTGATGTGGATAGCGTGGTTTACGGAACGGTGATCGCCAATGTGAAGACGAGCAACGTGGCTCGTGAAGCGGCCATCACCGCAGGCATCCTCCCCAAAACGCCTTGCCATACAGTAACGCTCGCCTGTATTTCAGCCAACCGCGCCATCGCCAGCGGCATCGAACAAATCACTGCCGGTCAGGCGGAAGTGGTGATTGCCGGAGGCGTAGATTGCGTTTCCGATACGCCCATTCTCTTTAATAAACCCATGCGCAAAAAGCTGATGGGCGCGCAAAAACTGAAAGGGGCAGGTGACATCCTGAAGTTCGTTCTCTCGTTGCGTCTTAAAGATTTCTACCCTGAGGCGCCAGCCATTGCCGAATTCACCACCAACCGCATCATGGGTTATGACTGCGACCTGCTCGCTTCCAAATTCAAAGTGTCGCGTGAAGAGCAGGATCAGTTTGCCGTGCGTTCGCACCAGTTGGCTGCGAAAGCGCACGAACAGGGCTTGCTGAAAGATGAAATCGTGCCGGTGGAATTGCCTCCGGATTTCAAACCCATCACATTTGACAATGGCGTTCGCGGAGATACGACCATTGAGAAAGCCAGAACCCTGCGCCCGGCTTTTGTGAAGGAATACGGAACGATTACCGCGGCAAGTTCATCCTTCCTCACCGATGGCGCCACCGCGGTGTTGATTATGACGGAAGAAAAAGCAAAGCAGCTTGGATTGAAGCCAAAATCGCGAATCGTTGATTATTCTTTCTCCGGACAGGATTTGTATGAAGAATTATTGTTAGGTCCCGCCTATGCGAGCGCGAAGGTGCTGAAGAAAACAGGTCTGTCTCTCGAACAAATGGATGTGATTGAATTTCACGAAGCATTTGCCGGGCAGATTCTTGCGAACATCAAAGCCCTTGCCTCGGAAGAATTTTCAAAGAAGAATTTCGGATTTGATAAAGCGGTTGGTGTTGTCAACATCAACAAATTAAACACCTGGGGCGGCTCGCTGTCATTGGGACATCCATTTGGCGCAACAGGAGGAAGGCTTGCCACCACCGCCTCCAATCGCCTGATTAAAGAAAACGGAAAATATGCCTTGCTTGCAGCCTGTGCGGCAGGCGCACATGGTCACGCGATGATATTGGAAAGGTATAATTAGTTGTTCGTTGATAGTCGTCAGCGTGAGCACCAAATACCTTAAGAAAAAACACTTTGTAATCAACCAACTAACAACTAACAACTAAAAACAATGGAATATCAGGATTTAGACGTCTGGAAGAAAGCAAGAAGCTTGGTGAAAACTATTTATGTAATGACCGGAAAATTTCCAGATGCGGAAAAATTCGGACTAACTAGTCAGATGAGAAGAAGTGCTGTTTCAATACCCTCCAATATTGCCGAAGGCTGTGGCAGATTAAATTCCAAAGAAACTATTCATTTTTTACATATAGCACGTGGTTCTGCTTTTGAATTGGAAACACAGGTCTTCTTGTCGCTTGATTTAGGCTATTTGTCCGATTCGGAAACGAACAGCGTCATCAATGAAATTACCGAATGTAAAAAACTACTAAACGGCTTCATCAATTATTACAAGAAAAATATCATTTCTAACAACTAACAACTATCAACCATGAACGATTATATAACAATAGAAAAGGCAAACGGAGTCGCCACCGTTTGGCTCGACCAGAAGAACGAAAAAATCAACAAAGTGTCGCCTGACATGGTTGGACTTTTTGATAGCGTGTTTCAGCAGCTTGAGAATGATTCAGAAGTGAAGGCGATTGTCCTCATCAGCAGGAAAAAGGATTTTATCGCTGGCGCGGATATTGAAATGTTCCAGCGGGTGAAGAAACCCGGTGACTTTGAGCCGATCACCCGTAAAGGTCATGAAGGGTTGAGCCGCATTGAAAAATCGCAAAAGCCGGTGGTTGCCGCAATTCACGGAAATTGTCTTGGTGCAGGGCTGGAAATAGCGCTCGCATGTCATGCAAGAATAGCAACCGATGATCGCAAGACCGCGCTTGCATTGCCCGAAGTAAAACTCGGCTTGCTGCCCGGTGGAGGCGGAACGCAGCGCCTGCCAAGGCTTGTTGGCATCCAGAAAGCACTGGACATGATGCTTACCGGAAAAAACATATATGCCTATCCCGCGAAGAAAATGGGTTTGGTGGACAAGCTCATTCACCGCGATGGATTGCACGAGGCGGCAAAAAAGTTTGCGATGGAATTGGTGAGCAAGCCGATGCAGCGCAAAGACAACCGCAAACTGCTGGACAAAATCATCGAAGGTCCGCTGAAGTTTATGGTGTTCAAGAAAGCGCGCCAAATGGTGCAGCGCATGACATCCGGAAATTATCCGGCTCCGTTCAAAATCATTGATTGCGTTGAAATCGGCATGACCAAAGGGTTGAAAGCAGGTTATGACGCAGAAGCGAAAAAATTTGAAGAGCTGGTATTGAGCAATGAAAGCCGCCAGCTCATCAATATCTTTTTCGCCATGACGGAGAAGAAGAAAAATCCGATGAAGGAAAAAGCGCGTGAAATAAAGCGGCTCGGCATGTTGGGCGCTGGCTTCATGGGTGCCGGCATCGCAGAAGTGAGCGTGAACGATGACATTGATGTGGTGCTGAAAGACATCAGGCAGGAGACGCTTTCAGCAGCCAAGAAAACCATCTGGGGCGACTATAGCAGCAAGGTGAAGAAAAAAGCGATGACAAAAATCGAACTGGAAGAGAAGATGGCAAGGGTGAGCAGTCAGTTGGATTACAAAAATTTCGACAAGCTGGACATCGTGGTGGAAGCCGTGTTTGAAGACATAAACATTAAACACAAAGTGTTGGCGGAAGTGGAGGCGGTGACCAACGACAGGTGCATTTTTGCAAGCAACACATCAGCGCTCCCGATTAAATCAATCGCTGAAAAATCAAAGCGGCCTGAGTTGGTGATCGGGATGCACTACTTCTCCCCCGTTCCGAAAATGCCGCTGCTCGAAATCATCACGTATGATAAGACTGCTGACTGGGTTACTGCAACTTGCTATGAACTCGGCTTGCGTCAGGGCAAGACGGTGATTGTGGTGAAAGACGGTCCCGGGTTTTACACTTCGCGCATTCTCGGTCCGCTGATGAATGAAGCGCTGCTGCTGCTGGAAGAAGGAGCCGACATTCTGCAAATTGACACAGACCTGAAAAAATTCGGCTACCCGGTTGGTCCTGTTACGCTCTTTGACGAAGTCGGCATTGATGTTGCCGCACATGTGATGACCGGTGACGTGAATAAATACTACCGCGAAACCCGCGAAGGCGCAAAATCTGGCGGTGAAGGCATTATCAAGATGAACAAAGCCGGATACAGCGGAAGAAAAAACAAGAAGGGATTCTATCAATACGATCCGAAAACCGGGAAGAAGATTCACGGAAAAATTGACCCGAACGCTTATTCATTTTTTGGCGGTCCTGTCCGCAAGCAAATGGACAGCGAATTCATCCAGCACCGCTGCGCTTTCGGGATGATCAATGAAGCCGCTTATTGTTTGCAGGAAGGAATTATATCCACCCCGCTCGATGGCGATATTGGAGCAATTTTCGGACTAGGCTTTCCTCCCTTCCGTGGCGGTCCATTCCGATATATGGATACGATTGGTGTTGATAAAGCGGTTTCAATCCTCGAAGGACTTGCCGCCAAAACCACCGCGCGCTTTAAGCCAGCGCAGATTCTGCACGATTATGCGAAGGCGGGGAAGAGGTTTTATAAGGACTAATGCTACCATCAGGTCAATTTTTTCGGGCAGTTGTTTACTGCTATTCCATCTAACTCCTGCCTTTTATACTTTGAACGGGATAAATTGCGCCATTGAGCCGTTTACAGTTTACGGTTTACAATTTGGAGTTTTGCAACAAACCGTAAACATATAAACTGTAGGAGAGGGGAGTCCGGGCTGATTTCTTTTTGAATGAACAAGTTATACCATTTAGACTTCAAAATTGGTCTGTTGAGCGATCACCCTGAGTTTATCGAAGGGTGGCGAAGGCCGCACCATGCTTCGATGAACTCAGCATGACAGCTTACGCTCAATGGACTACTTTCAATGTCTAAATGGTATTAGGCGGATTGTTTTAAGGTAATAAGGTCGAACCATACAAAGCCGCCAAACATTTTGCGATGAAATTTTTGGAATAGATATGGCGCAAGGAGTTCTGAATTTGTAGAACCGAAAACATGTAAACCGTAAACATTATTGCCTGACATAGCGCACTGCACCGGGAAGATTGAAGGGTAATGAAATCAGGCTCCCCTTTGGGGAACCCGATTTCAAATCACCCTGCATTTATTTTTATCGGCAGTTCTAAAAATTGCTTTTTTTATCGCCTCACCGGAGAGGAGTAAGTGGTAAATTTTTTAGAATCGCCCTTATGATAAATGATTGACATTTCACAGCAGATATAACACAAACACATCCCTATATTACGTATGCAAAATCATCATTCAGTGAAACCGTAATTAAAATCAGATTAATTATTCGGATGCAAAACACCATCAGGAAGCCGTTGGTAGTGAAACGCAGAACGTAGTTCCGGCTTCCGCAACAGGTTCTACTTCGATCTTGCCATTATGCAGGGTAATAATCCTATTGGCGAGTGAAAGACCGATGCCATGCCCTTTGAACTGCGCGGCATTACTGCCCCTGAAAAATGGTTCAAAAAGCTGCTGAATGTCTTCTCCTTTGACCCCAATTCCGTTATCATGAAAGCGTATATTCAAATTATCAGCGCCATTGGAACTGAGGTTGATCTGCACCTGGTGGTCAGGCGAATATTTGCAGCCGTTATCGGCAAGGTTGCTCAGCGCAGTTTTCAGCAACTGCTCGTTGCCCATGACGGTAAGCGCCTTGTCATCGGGAATGCCGCTGCTGAGGTCAATATTCACCTTGTAGCCCTGTCGTTGCTTGTGCAGTTCAGTCTTCACCTGCCATAAAATCTCATCAATCCTGATTGGCTTGAAATTCAATTTTTCACTTCCCGCGCTTGCCTGAGCCAGCATCAGCAACTTGTCCGAAATTGAATTAAGGTTTTTAATATCGTCAAGAAGCGATTGGAAAGTTGCCTTGTATTCTTCGTTGGTGCGTTCTTTCATCAGATTCACTTCCAGTTGGCCTGTGATTGCGGTAAGCGGGGTGCGTATTTCATGTGACGCGTTGGCGATCAGATTTTTCTCCATCTTGAATGCGTTTTCGAGCCGGTCGAGCATTTGATTGAACGTCATGGCAAGGCGCGCGATTTCGTCAGTGCCATTGCCTTCATCAACCCGAAGGTCAAGATTGGAAGCGCTTATTTCATTTACCCGGCTGATCACCTGCTTGATCGGTGCAAGCGCCTGCCCGGAAAACATCCACCCGGAAATGAAGACAATAAGGAAACTGATCGCGTTTACAATGAAAAGATTTCGCCTGAGGTATTGCAGCCTCTTGATGCCGTAAACATCAACAGCGCCTGCGCTTACCACATAATTTTCATCCTTCCATGGAAAAATGAATCCGACACACTCGAACTCACCGGAAACATACCGCACATCATTCCCCTCCCGAATCCGGTTCAACATATCAGTATCCGCATTCAATACACCTTCTTCGTCCGTGGTGAAGAGAATTTCATTTTTATCATTATATATCTCCACCCTCTCCTTTGGCAGGCTGGCAAGGTTGTCTTTTTCAAGTTTTTTCAGCAATGCCGCGTCCACCTGGTCCACTTCGAACAATAGCTTAGCCGTATTATTTGCCTTGCTAATCAGCCTGGTGTAATAGCTGTCCCTCCTGTAATCTGCCGAGAACCCGTAGATAGTGATGGAGGCGGTAATAAAAATCAATGATACGATTGCGAGAAAGCTGAGAGTGAGTTTTCCGCGGATGTTCATTTTACTTTTCTCCGAAAATATATCCCATGCCCACTTTGGTTTGAATCAGCTTGTTGTCAAAGTCCTTGTCAATCTTCTTTCTTAACAGGTTCACATACACATCAACCACATTAGTATTGGTGTCGAAATCAATGCCCCAGACTCTTTCAGTAATGGTAACACGTGAAAGAACCTTGTTGGTATTCTTCATAAAAAATTCAAGAAGGGCGTATTCCTTGGCGGTAAGATCAATAGTGCAGCCTCCCCTCAGGGCAACCTTCCTGTCAAGGTCCAATTCAAGATCTGCCACCCTGATCTTATTGGAACTTTCAACGGTGCCTGATGAACGCTTGGTAAGCGCTTTGACCCGGGCCAGCAATTCCTGGAACTCAAAAGGTTTGACGAGGTAATCATCAGCGCCAGCATCAAAGCCAGCCACCTTGTCTTCAGTGGTTCCCAGAGCGGTCAGCATCAGCACCGGAAGGTTGGGCTTCACGCTGCGAATCTGCCGGCACAGCTCCACGCCATTGATGTACGGTATCACCAAATCGAGCAGCACGACATTGTAATCGTTTTTCGTAACAAACCTTTTGCCCATCTCACCGTCATAAACCACATCGGTTTCATAGCCGCTTTCCTTCAATCCTTTTTCAAGAAATGCCGCCACTTTCGGCTCGTCTTCAACAATCAGAACTTTCATGCGTTGTATATTTTGTGCGAATATCAGCCAAATTAACTCATTCTGATTTGCGAATCATTGGTCATGCTGAGCGATAGCGATCCGCAGAATGACGGATTCCGTCACTTTGTGCGGAAGGCATCTCATAACTCTGATAAGAGGAGATTCTTATGATTTGACAATTTGCTATCTTCCTGTCAAGGCTAAAGCCAATGGAGATATCGGTTCTCATCCTCACGATAAATCGCGGGGTTAAAGGATGCCTCTCCGGAAGGAGAGGGGTAAGTGGTGAAATTTTTAGAACTGCCCTTCTTTTTGACTAACTTTTGGAAATGGACGACCGTCATAAGCTTTTTAAAAGTCTTCGCTACCCCACCCTGTTCGTCATGCTGTTGTGGATGGTGAAGGGATATGAAATATTTGCCGCTGCCGACCTCAGCGTGTTTGGAAATTATCCCAGGAAACTTTACGGCATCATGGGCATCTTCACCAGCCCGCTCGTTCATGGCGATGTTCACCACCTGCTCACCAACTCAGTGCCGATACTGATACTCGGCTCTCTGCTCATTTACTTTTATCCTGTAGCATCCAGAAAAGTGATTCCGATCATCTATGTAATTACAGGAGTATCTGTGTGGCTGCTCGCCAGGCCGGTTTACCACATAGGCGCCAGCGGACTGGTGTATGGGTTTGCGTTCTTCCTGTTTTTCAGCGGTGTGTTCCGCAATGACATGAAATCGCTCGTCATCAGCTTCTTTATTATTTTCATGTATGGCGGCATCGTATGGGGCTTGGTGCCCTATCTTTTTGGCGTTTCATGGGAATCGCACCTCGCTGGCGCTGTAGCCGGAAGCCTGCTCGCCTGGCTGTTCCGCTATATTGACCTGCAGCCCAAAGAGCCGTGGCAGATGACAGATGATGAACAGCAGCCGGAAGTGAGCTACCGTTATATTTATGTGCCGAAGGAGAAGACTTCGGAATCTCAACCCGGTGAAAAGTCTGTTGATGAAACAGATCTGAAGCAATCCCCGCAGTGATGTTGAGGATTGCTTCCGTCAACAGATGCCATCTCTTGAAGAGATGGCATCTGTGGCTCTGTCTGCTGCTCTGACTCAATGAACGCTGTGACTTCGCTACCTCGCCAGCATCACCCTTTCCGTCACCACCGCCTCATTCGTTTTTATCTTGTACATATACAGCCCGCTGGCAAGATCACCTGCATGGAAAACGTGCCGGTTGATTTCCCCGCCTGCCACCTTCCCTTCAAACACCGTTGCAATCTTCTCACCGCTGATGCTGTACAGTTCAAGAGCAACAGCACCTTCTTTCGGGATGCTGAATTCAAACGTCAGCATATCATTGAACGGATTCGGGTAAGCCCGGATCGCCAGTCCATCTTCTCCGGTGATATTGACAGCGGTATTTTCATCACCGGTCTTAGATGAGCCGCCAACCACGGTGATGGTAATGGTTTTGCTGACGCCCGCTGTTCCGCTGCCGCCAGCGCCCGGGTAAGGAATCGCCTCGATGGTGTAAGTGCCGGGACTGACGTTCCATTTTTTATAATTGCCCGGAGGCGCATCGCCTGCAATGGCATAAGGAGCGATGTTCTCCAGGCTAAAGTTGCTGCCGTTCACCCTGAACCTGACGCTGCCCGCGCTCGCGCACAAATTTGCCCTTACGCTGATGAAAGGTGTGGCGGAGAGGTCAATCACATCGCCATCATTGAGCGGGCGGATGTCGGCATCGGTTTTGGTTTCCACAAGCGTGAATGACACCACCTGAAGGGTGTTGTCACCGCCAAAACAAACACCTGAGCAGTCAAGGTCGTCCGGCTGGCAGCAGGCGCCATTCACATCTGTGACCGCGGTGCCGCCAATCACTCCTTCACAGTCGGGCTGGCAATTGCCGAATGCCGTGGTTTCGCTGGAAACAAATTCGCCACCGGAAGCCACCACGCTGCTGTTGAATGTTACCGCGTATGAGCCGTTGCCGTACAGGCAGCAGATTCCATCGCTGTCAAAAATCCTGAACTCATAACAATGGTCAGCCGGCACGCAGAAACTTTGCCTGTAGTTGGTTGCGCTGCCCAGGGAACCCGAGTCGGTGCTTCCAACGAGCGTATTGTCAGTGAGATCCGTGAGTTTGAATGATGTTTGTTCTCCATACAGGTCGGTGTTGATTTCAACGGTAAGCGGATAGCAATCATCATCCACCACGGTGAAGTTGATTTCACCGGGCAGCCCCAGCAAACCGCCATTCATGTTGCGGTTCCTGTAGGCGGATGTTTGCAGGTGGTAAGAACCCTGTGATACGTTCCATGTCTTATAGTTGCCTGTGGGAGCGTCACCGGCAATGGCCAAGGGAGCGATATTTTCAATGCGTACGGTGCTGCCATTGAGCACAAACTTCACGCTGCCCGCTGGAACACCGCAGGCATCCACATCAGCGCGGATGTTGAACGGTGGCAGCAGCCGCTTGTTGAGGATGTCGCCTTCCCGCAACGGACCAATGTCAAGATCGGTGCTCGCGTTTACGAGCGTGTAAGTAATGTTGATGTCAGCAGGACCCGCATCGGTTGCGGTGATGGCGCCTGTTCCATTTGCACCCACGTACCCGTCAAGCTGCACATAATAGATAAGTCCCGGAGTGAGACACGAAAGCTCTGCGAGCGGACAGAACTCGCATGCCGGGTTGCCATCATCATTTGCGCCTACTTTTGAGAAGGTGGAAAAATCATTGCAATCTCCAGCGGTGTAAACAGCAAGCTGCGCGTCAATAGCCTCTGATGATACTTTTACATGACCGCTTGCGGGAGCCGTGAAATAAAACCAAACGGAGTTCTGCACGTCAATATCTGAGGAACACCAGCCATCCTGTGAGTTACAGGCATCAACACCGGTGCCGGATCCGGGAGTTGCTTCTCCGGGTTCAACCGTTGCCATCCTGTTATCAAAAGGCGCGGGAGTTCCTAATTGCAATGCTTCCGCAGCGCACACATTGTCATTGGCGGGAGGGCAATGCGGGTTGCTGATACATCCTCCGTACCAATAGTCGCAATAATCATCCGTGCAGGGGTCGCCATCATCGCATACCAACGGAGTAAAGAAACAATTGAGATGTCCATCGCAGGAGTCAGTAGTACACGCGTCATAATCATAGCAATGCGGTGAGGTGTAACAGCCTCCCGCGCCATCACAATAATCAACGGTGCAGGGGTTCCGGTCGTCACAACTCATCTGTTGAAAATAACAAATACTTGTCCCGGAGCAGGAGTCGGTCGTGCAAGGGTCGCCATCATCACAATGCGGATAAACAGAACAGCCGCCCATGCCATCGCAATAATCATCGGTGCAAAGGTCGCCATCATCGCAAACAAACGGTGTGTAGAGGCAGTTGCCCAGCCCATCGCAGGAATCAATCGTGCAAGGATCGCCATCATCGCAGACAAAGGAACTAATGCACCACCCATACCAATAGTCGCAAACATCATAGGTGCAGAAAACCCCGTCATCGCATACCACCGGAGTGTAGAAACAATTGCCGAATCCATCGCAGGAATCAATCGTGCAAGGATCGCCATCATCGCAGACAAAGGAACTAATGCACCCGTACCAATAGTCGCAATAATAATCAATAGTGCAGGCATCTCCGTCATCACAGACTACCGCTGTGTTGATACAGTTGCCCTGCCCATCGCAGGAATCAATCGTGCAGATATTATAATCGTTGCAGGCAGGGTAACTATAACACCCCCCAGACCAATAGTCGCATAAGTCAGTGGTGCAGGCATCTCCGTCATCGCAGACCACCGCTGTGTTGATGCAGTTGCCTTGTCCATCGCAGGAATCAATCGTGCAGGCGTTGTAATCATCACAAGAAGGGTAGCTTGCGCATCCGTTCCAATAGTCGCAAAAATCATTGGTGCAGAAAACCCCGTCATCACAAACTACCGGTGTATTGATGCAGTTGCCTTGCCCATCGCAGGAATCAGATGTACAGGGGCTATAATCATCACAATACGGTGAGGTAGAACAGCTACCTATGCCATCACAATAATCATTGGTGCACAGGTCGCCATCATCACAGACATAAGGCAGGTAGAAGCAATTGCCTTGCCCATCGCAGGAATCAATCGTGCAACTGTTATAATCACCGCAAACAAGGTAATTATAACACCCATACCAATAGTCGCAATAATCAGTGGTGCATCCATCTCCGTCATCGCATATCACCGGTGTGTTGAAGCAGTTGCCCAGCCCATCGCAGGAGTCAATCGTGCAGGGGTCGCCATCATCGCAACGCGGGGAGGTATAACAAAATCCTGAGGAAAAATCCGCACAATAATCATCGGTGCAGGGGTCTCCATCATCGCAAACAAATGGCGTATTCAAACAATTGCCCTGCCCATCGCAGGAGTCAATCGTGCAGGGGTCGTTATCCCCGCAGGGCAAATCGCTCAGGCATCCATAATAATCGCAATGGTCATACGTGCACGCATCCCCGTCATCGCAAACCACCGGTGTGAAGAAGCAATTTCCCAGCCCATCGCAGGAATCAATGGTGCAGGTGTCGTTATCATTGCATGCCGGGTTGCTTGCGCATCCGCTCCATGAGCCGCAATAATCATAGGTGCAGGCAACTCCGTCATCGCAAACTGCAGGGGTGTTGAAGCAATTGCCCAAGGCATCACAGGAGTCAATGGTGCAGGGATTGCCATCATCACAGGCCGGATAAAAAACACAGCCTGCTATGCCGTCACAATAATCTAATGTGCAGGGATCCCCATCGTCACATCTAACTTCAATTGCATTGCTGAGGGTAAGCAGCCCATCAACTGTGTTTTGCACGTTCAAGTTGTAAAAACCACACGGACCATTGAAAGTAAATGAGGCGCTGATGGCGGTGTCATTGATAACCGAAGGAGAAGAATCAGGATAAACCGCAGTGCCGCCCTGCTCAAACCAAACGGTAACGGTACCCTGGGAAAAATGAGTTCCGGTGCCGGTGATGGTCAAATTCACGCTGCTTCCCATCGGGGCGCTGCCGGGCGTCACCGAAGCCAAGTGGCAGCTCGCAACCGATGTAGAGTAAATATCGCGCGGAGGGCAGGCGTCTCCGGTTTCAATCACGCGTGAAACATAGCGGTAATCGTTAGCAAGCCCGGCCATGGAAACCAAGTTCTGCAGTTCATCGCTGACGGTCAAAGTGCCTAAGCCGGGGGCCTGCATCTGCATAGTCATGTAAATCCTCAATGGATATTGCCCCACCAGTTCATTGCTCGTTCCGTATACCCTGATGCATCCCGCTTCTCCGGGTGCATATTGCGATTTGTCAGACTGCCACAAGATGCCGCACGGGAAATTTTCGATGCGGTCAATCCGCGTCCAGTCAACGGTGATGACGCCCAAAGGGCTGTTGAACGTGGTGAAATTTTCCAACTGCATGGTGAAATCATAGGGCACATTCCGTTCTATGCAAGGAATGTCATCGGGCGCGGGGAATACCCCGGGGTTGCCCGTGGGCGGGTTGGGGGTGCAGTTGGTTTGCGCTGATACAACAAAGGCGCATGCGCTCAGGCATATCAGCATGAGGGTGTTCCGGGAAAATGTGTTTTTCATGGCTTTTGGATTTTATTTTTTAAGTGTTTTTGGTTTTGTGTTCTTTATAGGTATTAAAAAGTATTTAGTAGTCATCTCAACGATTTTAATCACGGTCATTGTCAATCCCGAAGGGATGTCATTATTATAGAAACACATACAAAAGATTCACCGAATCCCGAAGGGATGATATTATTTCATCTGCCTAAGGCGGATTTGTAATGGCATCGTTTGTCATTCTCTACAATCATTGCACCCCTTCGGGGTTGTATTCCTTTTTGGTTTCCGCAATCCACCTTGATTTTATACCGAAACAACTCAGGTTTTCGAACAATTGAAATGTAGAATGTTCGGTATTAACCAAGAGTACGTCTCTTTCCTTCGGAAATTCGACTACTCCTGGTATATCACCTCGCCAGCATCACTTTTTCCGTCATCACCGTTTCATTTGTTTTCAGCCGGTACAAATACATTCCGCCTGCCAGTTCACCGGCATGGAAACTTTGTTTGTTCAACACGCCTCCAACTGCCTTCCCTTCATAAATCGAAGCCACCCTTTCACCATTTATATTATATAAGTCAATCGTTACCATGCCATCATCCGGAATACTGAATTCAACCGTCAATTCGCTGCAAAATGGATTCGGATAAGCGCTCATTACGATGCTGTTGCTTTCAATGGAAGGGATCACATCATCAGCAATCTCATTCTTCGCTGCGCCACCGGTGAAGGTCACCCTGATGCTGCGCGATACTCCGGCTGTGCCGCTTCCGTTGGAACCCGAGTAAGGAATGGCAGTGATGGTATAAGTGCCCGGTGAAACATTCCATTTATTGTAATCACCGGCAGGGTTATCACCTGCAATCGCGTAAGGGGCACTGTTTTCAATCCTGTACTCGCGCCCGTTGAGCCTGAAGCGGACACTTTTCGCTCCTGAATTCTCACAGAGGTTTGCCTTTACATTGAAGGGTCCATCTGCAAGGCTAACCGAATCGCCATAGTTCAACTCACCGGCATCCGCATTACTGGCTGCATTGACCAGCGTGAAAGACGACACCTGCATTGGTGCGTAGCTGCATGATGGCGCGAACACAAACACACCGTCATTGCCGCTGCCGTAGGTGATGCCTCCGGTGTAGCCGTGCCTGTCGCTGGTCATCTCCACGCAGGTGTGTTCTGCATTGTCAATCACGGTCCAGCTATCGCCATCATCATAACTGATGGAAGAGCCGAAGCCGTTGGCAGAATTTGTGGGGAGGTTGGCATCGCCACCCGTGCTTACCCACCAACCGGGCTTGCCGGGAACATTGTCAAGGTCAAAGCTGAACCATGTGCCCGAGTAGTTCACCACGTTCCAGGTGGAGCCGCCATCGGTGGTGCGGTAGAGCACCCCGTTGTTTTTGAACAGCCCCACGTTATGGTTGCGGAACTTGATAGTACCATCAAAGCCTTCCAGCGGCATGGAGGAATTTCTGACATACCATGTTTTGCCCTTGTCGTCTGATTGTATCAGCCTACCCATGCCATTCGGAACGAAATCTTCATCGAGCACAAAGGTGACAGCCCACACGGTGTTGCCATAGATTTCCATCAGGTAGGTGGCGCCCAGCTCATACGGAGCCAACGGAACGGGGATATTGGCAGCAGGCACCTGCTTCCATGACCAGCCGCCATTATTGGTGGTGTAAATCTCAAAATATCCGTTCACGGGATCTCCCAGCATCACCCCATCATTGGAGTTGAAAAAGAGGATGTCATCGGGGAAACTGCCGGGATCGGTGAAGATGTTCGTTCCCACCTGCGCCCATGTCTTGCCGCCATTGGTGCTGCGCATGAGCTTGCCACCAGCATTGCCGTCACCGGAATAGTTCCATCCGAGCGCGAATATCTTGTTGGCTGATGCCGCCCCGATGGCGGTGATGAGGTGGCCTTCAAGACCGGGCACGGCTTGCATCTGCCATGTGTCGCCACCGTCATGCGTGATGGTGAGCTGATGAAGTTCATCCCAGCTTTGGTCAGCATTGTAAGCCATGGCGTAGGCGTTTTTACTGTCAGGCGCGGCAATTTCGATGATGCCGCGCTGGTCGCCCAACTCGCTGGATTTCTGCTGCCAGGATTGTGCGGAGGCAAAGTGAAATTGAAGGGAGAGGAAGGTTGCGATGAAAAATTTGTTTCTCATAATATCGGTTTTAATTGGTTAAAAAAATCATGTTAGAGGCTAAATTCAACTTCGAACGACATCCATGCAATACCATTAAAGACGTAGCGATGAATAATACTAAGAGTAGTCGAATTTCCGAAGGAAAGAGACGTACTCTTGGTTAATACCGAATATTCTACAGTTCAATTGTTCGAAAACCTGAGTTGTTTCGGTATACTTAGAGACTGCTTAATCCCACGAAAGCGCCCTGTCCGTGCGGAATGGCGACTTGCGCACCACCGTTCCTAAGGACGTGGCAAGAAACCTCGCGTTGCCGGATTGACGACTACTCACATTGAAACGTCATCTACAAACGGATGCCTTGCAGAGCATGCTCCATCCCCCACTTCCACCATGCTGTGCTCCAGTGGGAATATGATTTCCCGTATATGCACTCATTGGACGAAAAATCAGGGAGTTGCAGTTGCCGTTGTTGCCGTTCCGCAAGATGATGAAATCTATCTTTTAGCGGATAGGTACGATACATTGTAAACTATTGACGATATAACTATAAAGGGACATTTCCTTCCGTTTAGTTTACTGAGTTGAGAAAGTTATTTTGAAAACGTTATTTAGCCGATGATGACGATATTTAACATTCGCTTATCCGCTGATTCGCCAATCAAATGAATGTCATCACCACGCTCGACAACTCCCCCACCCTTGCTTCCCCCTTGAGGGGGACTAAGGGGGTGACAACTCATAAAGCAGCTCATTCCCTCAAAAAACTAAAAACCACCATCCAAAATTTTCATCCGGAAGAAAAATTCGATCTCATTTACTTCGATGCTTTCGCGCCCAGCGTTCAGCCCGAATTGTGGACGGAAGATATTTTCTCCAAAATATTCAATATGACCAATGAGAGCGGAGCGCTGTTAACCTACTGCGCCAAAGGCAGCGTGAAAAGGGCATTGAAAGCCAGCGGATTTGCGGTGGAGTCATTGCCGGGCGCCCCGGGAAAAAGGGAGATGGTGAGGGCTATAAAACGAGAAAGGTGACGCTCTTCAACGTCACCTTTCTGATGGGACTGGGCAAAATTTTTCAAACTACTGAGAACTACCAATTCAACTAATACTATTCCTTCATCACCGCCTTCACCGCCCTGTGGTTACCATCGGCTTTCACCACTTCGAGCAGGTAAACCGCATCGGCAATTCTTTCATCCACCTTCAATTCATATTTGTTGATTCCTGCATTAATTGCAACCTGTTGGAAAATCACCCTCTTTCCAAGCAGGTCGGTGAGGGTGATCCATCCTTTGCCCGGAAGTTTTGAATCAACTTCAAGGATCATAATATCCCTGAACGGATTGGGATAAACGTGCATCTGAAGTTCAGGTCCCGATCTCCTGAACGGAGAGAGGAACACATCGAACGCAGCGGTGATGCTGCATCCGTTGGCATCCGTAATCGTTACCTCGTAGGTGTCAGCGACAAGCCCGGTCAAATCCTGCGTTGTATCTCCGGTTGACCACAGGAAGGTGTAAGGCGCGGTGCCGCCTGAAACCACAAGGCTGATGCTTCCGTCACCCGCGCCCGAATCATTTGTGATATTTCCGATCACCGAAATGGAATCAGGCTGAGTCACCAGCGTGATATTCGTTGCCTGGCATCCGTTGGAATCCGTCACCACCACCGTATGCAAGCCGGCAAAAAGCCCGTTGGGGTCTTCGATGATATCGCCAGAGGGCGACCAGCTAAACGAATAAGGCTGTGTTCCGCCAATGACGAACAGGTCAATCGCGCCATCAGGCACACCGTTGCAACTCAGCGGAGACGCCAGTCCGCTCAACGCCATTTGCGGAAGAATGTTTAATTGCGTGGTCCTGATGCTGTCGCAGCCGCTGGCAGACACCAATGTATCAACATATTCACCGGACTGGGTCTGGTATGCGCCTCCCACAAAGAGGCTGTCGCCCGGACAGATATTCACGACAACAAATTCCGATGAGTTGGTTATCACCGACAGGTTGGTGACGATGATGCTGTCGCAGCCCAGGCTATTGCTAAGCGTGTCGAAATAGGTGCCCGACTGCGTCTGGTAGGCTCCACCCGCAAGGAAGCTGTCTCCCTCGCAAATCGTTACAGGCACAATGGTGATATCTGAAGGAATCACAAATAAATCCCATGCGAGGATGCTGTCGCAGCCGGCAGAAGTCTGAAGCGTGTCGTAATAAGTGCCGCTTGTCGTTTGATATCCGCCACCCACAAAGAAACTGTCACCCTCGCAAATCAGATACTCGATGCCCGTCTGCTTGTTGGGATGCACGGTGAGGATGGTCGTGACAAGGCTGTCGCACCCGAAAGCAGTTGTGAAATTATCGTAATAGGTTCCGGATTGGTTCTGGAAGCCTCCTCCAACGAAGTAGAATTCGCCATCGCAGATGGAAACAAAAACCGTAGTGTCGCTGGATGGCATAACAAATAAGTCCCATGCAAGGATGCTGTCGCATCCGGCAGCAGTCTGCAAAGTATCATAGTAGGTGCCGGTTTCCGTGCGATAAGCACCGCCAATGAAGATGCTGTCGCCATCGCAAATCAGATATTCGATGCCGGTCGTCTTCGCTGGATTCACAATCAACACGGTGGCAACCACGCTGTCGCAGCCGCCAGCGGCTTGCAGCGTGTCGTAATATGTTCCCGCTTCCGTCCGGAACGCGCCTCCCGCAAAGATGCTGTCGCCTTCGCAAATGGTGGCTGTTACATTAGAAGAAATTACCTGTGCAACCGTTAGCTCCGTAACCACGATGCTGTCGCATCCTGCCATTGATGAAAGGGTATCATAATATGTGCCGGAAGCGGTTTGGAACGCCCCGCCCGCAAAATAGCTCTGACCCTGGCAGATTTCAACCGGGACGATAGTGTTCGCAACGGGATTCACCGTCAGTCCGGTAACAATGAGGCTGTCGCAGCCGTTGGCAGCTTCCAGCGTATCATAGTATGTTCCCGAAACCGTTTGGAATGCTCCGCCTGCAAAGTATGACTCGCCTTCGCAAATCGCCACCGCCATGTTGGTGACGGATGATGGAATAACCGTAAGCAAGGTAACAATGATGCTGTCGCATCCCGTTGCGCTTGCCAGCGTATCAAAATAACTTCCCGATTCGGTCTGATAGTCACCGCCCGCCAGCACGCTGTCGCCTTCGCAAATTTCAGCAATGATGATGGTAGTCGGGATCGGATCGGGTTCCAGCATCTGAATGACCACCAGCGTCATGCAGCCATTGGCATCGGTAACCACCACGGTGTCGAAACCTGCGGGACGATTGCCGATATCCTGCGTTGTATCGCCATTCGACCAGAGGTAGCTGTAGGGTGAAGTTCCTCCCGATACTGTCAGGTCAATCGCGCCATCGCTTCCGCCATTGCACGAGATGGGCGTGGTTTCAATGCCGAGCATGAATTCAACAGGCTCGTTCACGGTGAAGGTGGCAACCTCTTCGCAGCCGCTATTGTCTGTTGCTGTTACGCTGTAAGTGCCGTCTCCGAGTCCCGTAATTGAAACGTCCGTTGAGCCGTCAACATTCTGCTGAACCACTCCGTTTGACCATAAAAGAACATAAGGCTCCTCACCGCTTTCCAGAGAAATCGTGATTGCCCCGTCCGTTGAACCGAAGCACCTTGCATCATCAACGGATTGAGTAATAATAGTTATTCTTGATACGAACAATTCGGTCACCACGATGCTGTCGCAGCCGTTGGATCCCGCAAACGTGTCCAAATAAACGCCATCATCCGTTTGGAAAGCGCCACCGGCAAACACGCTGTCGCCTTCGCAAATGGTGACGTCCACGCTGGTGAACGCTGGCAGCAGCACGGTGAGGTTGGTCACGGTGATGCTGTCACAGCCGCCAGAGGCAGCGGTCGTGTCAAAATAAATTCCGGACTGCGTCTGGAATGTACCGCCAGCAAAGAAGCTGTCGCCTTCGCAGATAGTTGGGTTCTGAACCGTCAGCACTACTTGCTGAACGGTGAGTTCAGTCACCACAATGCTGTCGCAGCCGGCTTGGGTTATAAAACTGTCAGTGTAAGTTCCGGATTCTGTCTGGAATGCGCCACCGGCAAAGAAGCTGTCGCCATCGCAAATCTGAATTTGCTGCAGCAATTGATAAACAGGGTTCACGGTCAGTTCTGTAATCACGATGCTGTCGCAACCTGCGGTTGAGGTCAGCGAGTCAAAGTAAGTGCCTGATGTTGTCTGGAAGGCGCCTCCTGCGAAGTAGCTTTCGCCATCGCAGATGGATGCGGAAATATTTTCCGTGAATGGTGCAATTACGCTCAGCGTTGTTTCAACAATACTGTCGCAGCCCTGGTCGGTGCTGAATGTATCCGTATAAACTCCGGACTGCGTTTGGAATGCTCCTCCAACGAACAAGCTGTCACCCTGGCAAATCTGCGCGGCAGCGTTTGTAACCGGAGCAGGAAGCACTGACAAATTTGTTTGGATGATGCTGTCGCAGCCCAGTGAAGATGTTAACGTATCATTGTACACTCCGGATTCCGTCTGGAACGCCCCTCCGGCAAAATAGCTTTCGCCATCGCAGATTTCAACAAACATGCCCTGAATGAATACGGGATTAACAGTCAGCGTTGTTTCCAAAATGCTGTCGCAGCCGTTGGATGACGTCAGCGTGTCATAGTAAATTCCTGATTGCGTTTGGAATGCACCGCCTGCGAAATAATTTTCTCCCTGGCAAATTTCAGCCGCAATGCTTCCGGATAATATTGGAAGAACCGTTAATGTCGTTTCCACAATGCTGTCGCAGCCATTGGTACCGCTGAGCGTATCGTAGTAAATTCCTGATTCAGTCTGGAAATCTCCGCCAACAAAATAGCTTTCTCCGTCACAGATGGTCGCAGTCACATTGCCCGATGTGATTGGCAATACGATCAACTCCGTTGTGACAATGCTGTCGCAGCCGTTGGAGCCGGTCAGCGTGTCGAAGTATGTTCCTGCTTGCGTCTGGAAATCTCCGCCAACAAAATAGCTTTCTCCGTCACAGATGGTCGCAGTCA
>CAZCXH010000067.1:0-2379 GCA_964502525.1 uncultured Chitinophagaceae bacterium | reverse complement strand
CGATCAACTCCGTTGTGACAATGCTGTCGCAGCCGTTGGAGCCGGTCAGCGTGTCAACATAAGTTCCTGCTTGCGTCTGGAAATCCCCGCCAACGAAATAGCTTTCTCCGTCACATATTGTAGCGGTTGCATTGCCGGATGGGATTGGCAACACAATCAATTCAGTTGTGAGAATGCTGTCGCAGCCATTGGAGCCGGTCAGCGTGTCGAAGTATGTTCCCGCTTGCGTCTGGAAATCACCTCCAACGAAATAGCTTTCTCCGTCACAGATGGTTGCAGTCACGTTGCCGGTTGTTGGCAGGAGAACGGTTAAAGTTGTTTCGATGATGCTGTCGCAACCTGCCGCTGTGGTCAGCGTGTCGTAATATTTTCCGGATTCCGTCTGGAATGCGCCACCGGCAAAATAGCTTTCACCTTCGCATATTTCAGCGCTGATTGGAGTAATGGGTGCCGGCAATACGGTCAATTCGGTTGTGAGAATGCTGTCGCAGCCATTGGCGGCAACCAAAATATCAGTATATGTTCCTGACTCAGTTTGGAATGCTCCGCCCGCAAAGAAGCTTTCGCCCGCGCAAATCGAAACCTGCTGAGTTGCGAATGACGGCTGAAGGATCGTCAGTTGTGTTTTCAAAATCTGGTAACAGTCATCGGTCAATCCGAGCGTATCATAATAAAATCCGGCCCTTGTCTGGTAGGCGCCTTCAAGCAGGATGCTGTCGCCTTCGCAAATTTCCGCAGATGCAGTTGTAACGTCAGCACGAACAAGAGAAACAGAATCTGTCGCAGAGCATCCTAACGCATCAGTTATTGTAACGTAATAGGTTCCAACGCAGAGGCTGTCGCCCGAGTAACCGGTAGTTGAACCCGTGCTCCAAGCAAACTGATAAGGCGGGAACCCACCGCTTGCATTAGCAGTTGCATTGCCATCGCAGCAATTCACGGGCGGGCAATCAAGCTGCAAGCCAGTGACACCGCGAGAATCGCGATAGCTTACTTCCAATTTCCTGGCGCCCGTTGCATTGATGTTGTAGGTGATAACGCTTCCACCGGCACCGCTTGGCGTAGACACGGTGAGCAGCAGCGCATTATTCGCATCGTACGCTTTTATTGTTCCGTTATTCCTGTCATTGTCAACCAAAGTCAGTTTGTAAACCGTCCTGTCACGGTCGAAGGTGAAAATCATTTTCCCGCCATCAGGCGCATCGCTCGGATCGTCAATATTTCCATCGTTGTCAGCGTCAGTCAGGTATTCAGGCAAAATCAGGACATTGCCAACACCGGCTTCAAGGTCGGGATCAAGAGAGCCGGAAATATCCGAATTGAAAACCGCAACGGCATTCGGGAAGTCTGCTGGCGTATTTGAAATACCACTTACCGTAACGCCCGGAGCAATTTCCTGGCCGGATACGATTTGTCCATGGGCAAATCCGCTCAGATCCTGTTCGCAAGTTATCGGAGGGCAACTGAACCTGATGTTGGCAATACCCCTCGAATCTGAATAATTCACGGTGAAATATTTCACTACGGAAATATTTAACGCAACATCCTGAATGCTGCTCGGACCAATGCTCGGAGTGATCACCGTAGTGATAAGGTTATTGTTATTGTCGTATGCTTTAATGGTTCCGCCATTCCTGTCATTATCAATGAAAGTCAGGGCGAACAACGTGCGCGGCTCATCAAAGGTGAAAGTGATAGTGCCGCCAACCCCTTGATCATTCGGTGAATCAACCAAACCATCATGGTTGCTGTCGGTTATTGTCGTTGGAAAAATGGCGATGTTGCCGATACCTGCCTCGAGGTCAGGATCGGGCGTGCCGGACAGATCAGAATTAAACACGACAAGCTGGTCAGGGAACGAACCGCCCGCATTGGCGCTGATTGTTACTCCGAGGTCTGCAAAGTACCCGTTCAGCAACGCTCCGTGGGCAAGTCCTGCAAAATCAAGAGCGCACGTATCTCCATCGCTATTGCCGCTTCCTGCAAGAGGACACTCGCAACTCAATTCATTCACATCAAAATTGATACTGATGGGTTCGCCCACATTGAGGTTGGTAATCACAATGCTGTCGCAACCGTTGGCTGCTGTTAATGTGTCGAAGTAGGTTCCGGATGTTGTCTGGAAAGCACCGCCCGCAAAGAATGATTCACCGCTGCAAATATCTATATTTTGTGTTGAAGAAGAATTCGGCAATACAATCAGTTCTGTTGCAAGAATGCTGTCGCAGCCATTCGAGCCGGCAAGAGTATCGAAATATGTTCCCGCTTGCGTCTGGAAATCGCCTCCCACAAAATAGCTTTCACCTTCACAAATGGTTGCAGTAGCATTGCCCGTTAAGATTGGCAGCACAATTAATTCAGTTGTTAGAATGCTGTCGC
>CAZCXH010000066.1:0-24341 GCA_964502525.1 uncultured Chitinophagaceae bacterium | reverse complement strand
TAAAGAACGGAATTTTTTGTTTCACCTGTTTGGTTCCGGCTTGTCCGGCTTAGGTCTGGCAAAAATAATCAGATGGTTATGATTGATACCTGACAGATGAATAGCATGAAAATAAGACGATTTAAGTTGAATATTTTTAGACTTTGTATTTTGGGACGCCAATGGATGCGATTATTCGAACTCGTTCCGGAAACTATTCGGTAAATTTTTCCGAACCGATTGATATTTCTATTCCGCTCAGGGCGGGAAAGCAAGGAGTTAACGCATTTCATGCTCCTCCATTTGAAACTTCACCGGTAAAATCAGGAACATTTGTCGGCTCCGTTAAAGAGGGCGGCTATCTGAATTTTATTAATGTGAAATTAAATCCGCATGGTAATGGAACACACACCGAATGTGTCGGACATATAGCAGACGGATACACCATCAATCGTTGCCTGAAAAAATTTTTGTTTGTTGCCGAATTGACAAGCGTATATCCAACGAAACAAAACAACGGTGACGAGATAATCTTCAAACATGACATTGAAAAAGCGCTTGGCGAAAAAAATCCGGAAGCGATCATCATCAGGACGCTTCCTAATGACGCGCTCAAATTGAAGGCGAATTATTCAGGAAGAAATCCTCCGTACTTTCATCATGAAGCGGCTGCATTTCTGGTAAATAAAAAAATCAACCACGTTCTCGTTGACCTGCCTTCAATGGACCGGGAGGAGGATGGAGGAAAGTTGCTGTTCCATAAAACCTTTTGGCAATTTCCGGACGCTATTCGCGAAGAAGCCACCATCACCGAATTAATTTTTGTGCCGAATGAAATTCCCGATGGAAGCTATTTGCTGAATCTGCAAGTCGCAAGCTTTGAATTGGATGCAAGCCCGAGCAAGCCTGTCTTATACAAAATGGATAAAATGACGAAGTGAAAATTACCGGTGCCACCGGATCAGCGCTAAAATGAAAAAGCCCTCTCCGTTTACGAAGAGGGCTTTTCTCTTTTAAGAATCGGAAGATTTACTTCTTTTTCTTAGCGGCCTTTTTCTTGGCTGCCTTCTTTTTCTTTGCTGGCATTTTTTAAAGTTTTAGTAAGTAAATAAAAACGCGAAATAAATTTAGATCAGTTTTTTATACGGAATCACTTTTGAAATGGTTTAGTTTTCTACAACTTGTGTATAACGTGTACATAAAAACCTACTTCCAAAATGCAACATAATTTTATTTAACGGGTAAATTTTGAACCATGAATTTTGATATGCCCCAAAACACCTGCCCAATGCCGATTCCGGCAGTGTCATTTTTCACATGAAACAAAAATGCAACTGATTAAAAAACATGCCCTCCATGAGTCTAAGCAAAAATTTATCTTCAATAACATTCTGAATTTTTTCAGCACCTCTTTTTTCTGACGATGCTATTTTTCTCAAGTGGCAAACCAATAATGAAATTGAAGCAACAAAAACCTCTGCAACGCAATTTATCCCGAAACAGAAAAATGAACCATGACAGGGATACCTGTTTGCCGGTGGCATAAGCGCGTTCGATGAATGCCTGAAAATGAAACGATGGTGATAACTTTATAAAAAATACAAGTGAGATTCGCAGTGAGGAACGTTATTTTTTTTCCCCTGGTAATGCAAGCTCTGATTTGCGTTGGGCAGTCCGATTCGGATCTTCTTAATTCTGCAAAGAAAAAACATCAATCGGGCGATGTTAACGGAGCGATTGCCGATTATTCGGCCGCGGCCAGAGCAAACCCCGGAAACGAAACGGCATATTATGAGCGAGGAAGAATTTATAATGAACAGAAAAAATATCTTCCTGCAATCAGTGACTTCTCCAAAGTGGTGGAGATTAATCCCAAAAATTATCGCGCCTTTTATTTAAGGGGCTACACCAAATTCCTGACCGGCAATTACCGTGGCGCTGTGGATGATCTCAATCAATCAATCGGGCTTTATGCCAACAGCGCGCTCGCATATTGGTATCGCGCGGAAGCGAAAATAAAACTGGGCGAAAAAACGGGGGCTTGCGAGGATTGGGACAAAGCATATCGGCTCGGCTATTTCGAGGCAACCGCAAAAATCAATGCTAATTGCCAGGGTGTTAAGCTGTCATCAGAAGTAACGGCTGATGAGCACTTGAGAAAAGGCGATTTGCTGTTGGATAAGGGCGATGCAGCGGGGGCTCTTGGCGAATACTTAAAGGCCAGAGAATTACATCCAGAATCGGGAATGATTATTTACAGTATTGGCCTGGCGAAAATAATCTTGAATGACAATGCCGGAGCTTGCGAAGCCTGGGAGGAAGCAGCCGGGCTGGGCAGCCCGGAAGCGAAGCAGATGATAAAACAGCATTGCAGATAAAACGACCATGGTTGTTTCTTTTTCTTATTTATATTTGAACAAACTTCACAATGAAAGCATTACTTACGATCACATTGGCAACTTTCATAAGCTTCCAGGCTCCGGCTCAAATGAAGGGCATCATGGACGACATTCGCGGTCAAATCTCAGGCAGCGAAACTATTGATTACGAAAAGCTGATAGATCTTTTCTCAGACATGATCAAGCAGCATCCTGATGTTCCGTCCGGATATAACAATCTTGGAGCGGCAAAAATCAAGATGCAGGATTACACAGGTGCGCTGCAAAGCCTGAATAAAGCCATCGAATTGTCGCCACACTATCCGGAAGCGCTGTATAACCGGGGAGTTGTGAAATTCCGCGCAAAGGATTACAAAGGCGCTGCTCAGGATTTTAAGGCAGCATCCGCCATTGATGCCAAAGATGCAGCCATTTTTTACAACATGGCTTTGGCTGAATACTATGCAGGAAATAAAAACGGTGCCGCGACTTCGCTTGATGAAGCCCTGAAATTAAAAAGTGACTTCGACCAGGCGCTATGCAATCGCGGAGTGATTAATAATGATATGGAAAAGTACAATGAGGCTGTTAAGGATTTGTCAAGCGCTATCACCATCAACCCCAAAGACGGAGATTACTTCTGCAACCGGGGGCAGGCCTACCTTAAACTCGGAAATACCGCCTTTGCATGCAATGATTTCAGCAAGGCGACAGAACTTGGCAGCGATACGGCAAAGGAGTTGGCTAAACAATCCTGCCGGTAAAGCAACCTCCCTCCGTAATTTCCGTCTATTGCTGAAAGCGCTTGATGTGAGTCAATCCGGGTGTTGGATTGTTATCGTAGCTTTAAAGACATGAGAAATCAGGAGTACAATAATTAGCTTTGCAACACACTCAAAAGCCATAAAATATGCCAGAAAATGTTACTGCAACGGTCAAGGACCTGCCGAAAGCCGCAAGCGGAACAGCCGCCATCACGCTTGATGGAAAAACGTATGAGCTTCCCGTTGTTGTCGGTTCTGAAAACGAGAAAGCCATTGATATCTCCAAGCTAAGAGACGCCACCGGATATATTACGCTTGATATCGGATACAAGAACACCGGAGCGACAAAAAGCGCCATTACATTCCTTGACGGTGAAGAAGGAATCCTCCGCTATCGCGGATACCCGATTGAAGAGCTTGCCGAAAAATCCACATTTCTTGATGTTGCATACCTGCTGATTTTTGGCAATAAACCCTCCAAAGAACAGTCGGAATCGTTCGCGAGAACTGTCAGCAGGCATACGCTGGTACATGAAGACATCAAGGAAATTTTCCGGGCCTACCCCACCAACTCACACCCGATGGGGCAGTTGATTGCTTTTATATCATCGCTTTCTTCATTTTATCCGGAATCACTTGACCCGAACAGGAGTGAAGAAAAAAAGCAACTGACCATGATCCGCCTGCTGGCGAAGATGCCCACTATTGTTTCCATGATTCACAAGAAGTCGTTAGGACATCCAACGATTTATCCCAACAACAGCCTTGATTACGTTTCCAATTTTCTATACATGACATTTGGAAACGTTACCGAAGAATATGCAGCAGACCCTGTTGTGGTTGATGCCTTGGATAAACTGCTCATCCTCCATGCTGATCATGAGCAGAATTGTTCGACATCAACCGTAAGAATTGTGGGATCATCGCAGGCAAACCTCTATGCGGCAATAGCTGCCGGCATTGCCGCCCTGTGGGGACCGCTTCACGGTGGCGCCAACCAGGAAGTGCTCGAAATGCTGGAAGAAATCAGGAACGATGGCGGCAATGTAAAGAAGTATGTGGAAAAAGCAAAAGATAAAAATGACACCTTCCGCCTCATGGGATTTGGTCATCGCGTCTATAAAAATTTCGATCCCCGTGCCAAGATCATCAAGAAAGCCTGCGACAATGTGCTGAACAAACTCGGCATCAAAGATCCTATCCTCGACATTGCCAAACAATTGGAAGAAGCCGCATTAACCGATCCCTACTTTGCGGAGAAAAAACTCTATCCGAATGTGGACTTCTACTCAGGCATTATTTACCGCGCCATTGGATTCCCGGTGCACATGTTCACCGTGTTATTTGCCCTCGGCAGGCTGCCCGGATGGTTGGCGCAGTGGAAAGAGATGGTTGACCAGAAACAGCCGATTGGAAGACCGCGCCAGGTTTACACCGGAGCGACTGAGCGGCACTGAGAAAGCGCTTCAAGCAGCCGCGGTTTTCTTAATCTGCATTTCATACAGCTTTCTGTAATAGCCATCCTGCTGCAGCAATGCTTCATGGGTTCCCGTTTCCTTGATCTCGCCATGATCAATCACCATGATGACATCGGCTTTTTGAATTGTTGAGAGGCGATGAGCAATGATGATGGATGTCCTGCCCCTGACCAAAGTTTCAATGGCGTGCTGAATAAGTTGCTCGCTCTCTGTGTCAATGGATGAAGTAGCTTCATCAAGAATTAAAATCTTAGGATCAAAAACCAACGCTCGTATGAATGAAATAAGCTGTCTTTGTCCCATGGACAGGGTAGCGCCTCGTTCCATCACATTATAATCATATTGACCGGGCAGCCTCATGATAAAATCGTGAGCGCCAACAAGCTTTGATGCGGCAATCACTTTTTCCCGGCTGATTTGATCACTGCGCAGCGTGATATTTTCCACGATGGAACCGGAAAACAGGAACACGTCCTGCAGCACCATCCCAATTTGAGAACGCAGGGAAGAAACATCATATTCCTTCAGGTCAATTCCATCAATTAAAATGTTCCCCCTGGAAATTTCGTAGAAACGGTTCAACGTATTGACGATGGAAGTTTTACCGGAGCCTGTTGCTCCGACAATCGCCATGGTCTTGCCCGGTTGCAGTTTAAAACTGACGTTCTTAAGCACAAACACGTCACCAACATAAGCGAACCAAACATTATTATATTCTATTTCCCCTTTCAAACTTTCGGCTTTTCTTGTGCCGGTATTTTCAATTCGGTCTTCACGCTCCAGCAATTTGAAAACACGCTCGGAAGCAACAATACCCATTTGAAGCGTATTGAATTTATCAGCAAGCATGCGCAGGGGGCGAAAAAGCATATTCAATAAAAGGATAAAGGAAATCATCACGCCAAGGCTGGCTTCATGCTGCACAATCCTGATGGCGCCATACCACACCATCAGCCCCAGAGCGCTTGCCAGCACCACTTCCACCAGCGGAAAAAAAATAGAGAAATACCAAATCGAATCAATGTTCGCCCGCTTATGATCTTCATTGATCTTCCGGAATTTTTCCATCTCAATCTTCTCCGCTGTGAAAATCTGTATCACCCTCATGCCGGTAATATGTTCCTGCAAAAACGCATTCATCCTTGCCACCTGGTTGCGCACCTCGTGAAACGATGCTTTGATCTTTTCCTTGAAAACGTAAGTGGCATAAAGGAGAATGGGAAAAGTGCTCAGGCTCACCAGCGTCAGCCTCCAATCCGTATAAAACATCACACCGATAATTGTGAGGATGGTCAGAAGGTCGGCAACGATCGTGATGATCCCTTCGGAGAAAATATCATTGATGGTCTCAACATCATTGATGGTGCGCGTGGTGGCGGTGCCGATGGGAGTACGGTCAAAAAACGGCAGCTTCAGGCTGATTACGTGGTTAAACACGCGCACGCGGAGATTCTTGATTACCGACTGTCCGAGCCAACTGGTGATGTAGCTGAAGTAATAACGCGCCACGGTTTCGACAAGCAACTGAACCACCATCAGCATGCTCATCCAGATAAGACCGCTATAATGATAATTCAGAATGTAATCGTCCACCGTCACCTGTATCATCCAGGGGCGTATTGGAGCCATCACAGCGAGGAACAGCGCCAGGGCGGTGGCAATGTAAAATTGCCTTTTGAATGGCGCGGCAAGCCGCAAGATTTTTTTCAGCAGCAGCCAGTCGAAGATGTTGCCTTTAATGCCGGAAGAGGGAATTGATATGCCGTCCATCGGGAAAATCAAAAATAGCAACAATGAAGAAGGCTGATTGGTTGCCTGGAACGGAGCCGGGATTTGAACGCTTGCCACCCGGATGGTTCACTTCCGCTGCCAATGTCGCTCAGGGGTTTCACCACCGGGGTCCTCCATAAAAGAGGGAAGCAAACGCGCGTTCAGAGGGACCACTGAAAGGTATGACAAAACCCGCTCTGACAACGCGTTGTAACTACAGATATGAGTACTCCACTTCTGCCAGACACAACCCGCATCCCGGCACAGCAACAACATATTTAAACCTTTCCTTCTTTTTCATCACCGCTTCAAACTCCTCGATTGTCATTTTTCCTGTTGCGATCATCAGCATAGCTCCAACAATCTGCCTCACCATGCCGCGCAGAAAATGATCGGCAGTGATCGTAAAGAGCAAATTATTTTCATCAGCATTCTTCCACTCAGCGCGATAGATATTGCATATAGTGGTTTTCTCTTGCGTATCTGTTTTGCTCAAAGGTTTGAAATCTTTAAATGTTTTCAGCAATCGCGCAGCTTCCTGCAGTTGGTGAAAATCGGGTTTCCCATAGGGAAAATAATAACTGAACAGTTCAAGGAAAGGGTCTTTTTTCAAATGGATGCGATATTCGTATGTCCGCTTAACGGCATCCTGCCTGCTGCGCGCAGCCTTCTCCATTGGAATCAGGCGCTTCACCGCAATGTCAGGCGGGAGGATTCTGTTCATTTTGTAAACAAAATGCTCTCCCGGTTTCCTGTCCGTGTCAAAGTGAAGAAAAAATTGTTTCGCGTGAACGCCCGTGTCAGTTCGTCCGCAGCCAACTGTTTTTAAGTCATGCGAAAGGAGAATTGCGATGGCTTTGTTGATCTCCGCCTGCACCGTATTGGCTCTCGGCTGAATTTGCCAGCCCTTGTATCGGGAGCCGACAAAAGAAATTTCGAGAAAGAAACGCTGATTCACGCAAAGTCCCAAAGGCGGAAAGCTAAAAAATTATTTTTCCTTTTCCCGAAGCCTGCCGTCACCTCCGAAATAAAACTGCATTCCAAAGTACAACGAAGAAAGTCCAAAATCTAAATCAAGAAACTGATATTTCGTTTCCACTGAACCATTGGAATAATAATACCCTCCTGAACCATTTTCTTTGGAATAGGTGTATCCCAGGTAACCAAAAGTTGCTTCTAAGCCTATCTTTTTGGTAATCATTGCGATGAGTCCCGGCCGAATACCGGAAGAGAAAGAACGGAAATTTATTTTACTAGTCGTGGTGCTGTCGGTATAGAAGTAAGTGTACCTATTCTCTCCAAATCCTCCCCGGACTTCAAGTTGACCGAAGATACCCACCTTATTATTTGCAAAAAAATGACAGTACCTCGCAAATGGCCTGAATATGGCTGAGTTTCTCCGATTTTCAGTAGCATAAAAATAACCCGGATATGAAGGATTGCTTTCTGAATTTGAATTTCCATAGAAATATCCGATTCCCATTCCGAGAGCAAAATGCTCCGACACAAAATATCCGGCAGAGGGCAAAATCGTCAGGCTGCTCCCTTTTTCCAGCGATTGAGTGTTTGCCGCAGAATTATTCTCATAATCAGAAGTTCTTTTATCCCATGAAAAATTTACCTCTCCGCCTACAAATGTTCTTTTATTCATCTGAGCATATGCCGCAAAAACTATTAATGATAATAAAATTGAAAGGAGAGCTTTAATCATACCGGTTGGTTTAGAATTTAGCAGTTGAAACGGTTTTATCCGAAGGATATTGCCGAATGTTATTTCAATCAACAATACTTGCCGCACATCGTGTTTTTGCGTGAAACCATTCAATAAGCCAACCATGCGCCCAGCCATCGCTCGCAATCCTCAACTTTCATTTTTTTTCTTTTCGCGTAATCCTCCACCTGATCTCTCAGTATCTTCCCTACTCCGAAATACTTTGATTCGGGATGCGAGAAATACCACCCGCTCACGGATGCTGCAGGATGCATCGCAAGGCTTTCCGTCAGTTGAATGCCCGCATTTATTTCTGCATTCAACAAATTGAACAATTGGGTTTTTTCTGTATGATCGGGACAGGCGGGATAGCCGGGGGCAGGTCTGATGCCCCGGTATTTTTCCGCAATCAAATCATCGTTTGGCAGTTTTTCATCAGCGGCATAACCCCAGAACTCCGTGCGCACGCGCTCGTGCATGCGCTCGGCAAAAGCTTCGGCAAGGCGATCAGCCAGCGCTTTCAATAAGATGCTGCTGTAATCATCATGCTCCCTCTCAAATTTTTTCGTCCATTCTTCAATGCCGATGCCCGCGGTGACCGCGAAAGCACCGATGTAATCCGTGACGCCTGATTCCTTTGGCGCGATGAAATCGCTCAGGCATAAATTCGGCTGCCCTTCCGCTTTTTTGTTTTGCTGGCGCAGGTGGCATAAAACGGTTATCACCTTTTTTCTACTGTCATCCGCATACACCTCGATGTCATCACCCGCGCTGTTTGCCGGGAAAAAGCCGATGACCGCATCCGCCTTCAGCATCCTTCCGTTATAAATCCTGCCCAGAAGGGATTCCGCATCCCTCATGAGTTTTTTTGCCTCAGTGCCGAAAACCGGATCATTCAATATTTTGGGATATTTTCCGCTCATCTCCCATGTGGCAAAAAACGGGGTCCAGTCAATATAATTACCGAGTTCTTGCAATGAGTAATCATGAAACGAACGAACTCCGAGAAAACCAGGCTTCTTAATTTTCGTTTTGCCCCAGTCAATCTGAAACTTATTGCCGCGCGCTTCGCTGATGGATAAAAATTCTTTAGCCTGGTTTTTAGCAAGGTGCCTCTCCCTTATTTCCTGGTATTCATCCTTAACGGATTTGACGAATGTGTTTTTCTTTTCTCCGAGCAGATTTTCCACCACGGTGACGGAGCGGGACGCATCCAGCACGTGAACCGTTTGCGCTCTTTTGTAGTGCTGCTCGATCTTCACCGCAGTATGAATTTTTGATGTCGTTGCACCGCCAATCAGCAGCGGCAGGTCAAATCCCCCGCGCTCCATTTCTTTTGCAACGTGAACCATTTCCTCCAATGAAGGAGTGATCAACCCGCTCAACCCAACAATATCCGCTTTCTCTTTTTTTGCGGTTTCAAGGATTTTCTCACAGGGCACCATCACTCCCAAGTCAACCACCTCGTAGTTGTTGCAACCCAGCACAACGCCCACAATGTTTTTTCCGATGTCGTGCACATCGCCCTTCACTGTTGCCACCAGCACCTTTCCCGCAGATGATCTTTTGCCCGATTTCTCCGCTTCGATAAATGGAGTGAGGTATGCCACTGCTTTTTTCATCACGCGGGCGCTTTTCACCACCTGCGGCAAAAACATTTTTCCGCTTCCAAACAAATCACCCACTACGTTCATCCCGTCCATCAGCGGACCTTCAATCACTTCGAGCGGGCGTGCAAATTGCTTTCTCGCCTCTTCGGCATCCTGCTCAGCGAAATCTGCGATGCCCTCCACCAAAGCGTGTATGAGCCTTTCCTTCACTGGTTTGCTGCGCCATTCGAGGTTTAGCTCTCTCTTCTTTCCATCACCCTTGACGGTTTCAGCAAACTGCAGCAATCTTTCAGTCGCATCCCTTCTTCGGTTGAGCAAAACATCTTCCACCCGTTCCAGCAAATCTTTCGGGATGTTGTCATACACCTCCAACTGCGCGGGATTGACGATTCCCATGTCCATTCCGGCTTTGACGGCATGATAGAGGAATGCCGAATGCATCGCCTCGCGCACCGCGTCATTTCCGCGAAAAGAAAATGAAACATTGCTGACTCCACCGCTCACGTGCGCCCCGGGAAGATTTTCTTTAATCCATTTGGTGGCGCGGAAAAAATCAACCGCATAATTATTATGCTCCTCAATTCCCGTTGCCACCGGAAAAATATTGGGATCAAAAATGATGTCTTCCGCTGGAAAGCGAACCTTCTTTGTCAATACATCATAGCAACGCCTGCATATCTCAATCCTCCGCTCGAAATTATCCGCCTGCCCTTTTTCATCGAATGCCATTACAATCGCAGCCGCACCGTATTTGCGCACCAGCCTTGCTTGCCTGATGAACTCCTCCTCGCCCGCCTTCAGGCTTATCGAGTTGACGATGGCTTTCCCCTGAACACATTTCAATCCTTCCTCAATTATCTCCCAATTGGAAGAATCAATCATGATGGGGATTTTTGAAATCTCGGGTTCGGAAGCGACAAGCTGAAGAAATCTCACCATCGCCTTTCTCCCGTCAATCATCCCCTCATCAAAATTCACATCGAGAACCTGGGCGCCTCCGCGCACCTGGTCAAGCGCGACAGATAAAGCCTCTTCATATTTGTCTTCTTTGATTAAGCGAAGAAACTTCTTTGAGCCTGTGACGTTCGTTCGTTCCCCTACGTTAATGAAATTTGTCTGCGGAGTGACAACAAGCGGTTCGAGACCACTGAGCTTTAATTGTCCGATATGTCCGTTCTGGTGGATCATGCAGTCACCTCTATCTGCTCTGTTACCTTTCGCGGGGCATATCTTCCGGCAACTTCTGCAATGAGCCTGATGTGTGCCGGTGTTGTTCCACAACATCCACCAACGATATTCACCAAACCTTCTTTCAAGAACTCCTCAATCTGTTTCGCCATTGATTCGGGCGTTTCATCATATTCTCCAAATTCATTCGGTAATCCCGCGTTGGGATGCGCGCTTATAAAAAATGGCGATTTCTTTGCGAGCACCTGCAGATACGGGCGGAGTTGCTTTGCTCCGAGCGCGCAATTCAGGCCCACGCTTAAAAGCGGTGCGTGCGAAATGGAAATCAAAAATGCTTCTGTTGTCTGCCCTGAAAGCGTTCTGCCGCTGGCATCCGTGATGGTTCCTGAAACCATCACCGGAAGCTGCTTTCCGGTCTCTTCAAAAAAATCCATGATCGCAAACAGGGCAACCTTGGCGTTGAGCGTATCGAACACAGTTTCCACAAATAAAATATCAGCTCCTCCATCCACCAATCCGCGCACCTGCTCCTTGTATGCAATTTTTAATTCATCAAATGTGATGTTACGGAAACCCGGATCATTCACATCAGGCGAGATGGACAGCGTGCGGCTGGTAGGGCCAATCGAACCCGCCACAAAGCGGGGCTTGCCGGGATTTTTTGCCGTGAATTCTTCAGCGGCTTCCTTCGCAATTTTTGCCGCCTCGAAATTCATCTCATGCACCAGGCTTTCCAATCCATAATCCGCCTGAGAAACGGATGTTGAATTGAATGTATTTGTTTCAAGGATGTCTGCTCCCGCTTCAAGATATTTCCTGTGAATTTCCCGGATGATTTCCGGCTTCGTGATGCAGAGCAAATCATTATCACCTTTGAGCGGTTTCGGATGATTCTTAAAGCGATTGCCCCGGAAATCTTCTTCATTCAGCTTATATGCCTGAATCATGGTGCCCATCGCGCCATCGAGAATGAGAATCCGCTGCTCCAGCAGTTCCCTTAATTTTTGTTCTGTTGTCATATCCTTTGGTCTGGTCAAAAAAAAATCCCTTTCCGATAAGTTGGAAAGGGATTTATTTTATTATTTCCTTTCAACTTATCTGTTCCCGTTATAAAACGGGATTGGAAGTGGCACCATTTTCTTCAAGCAATATTGAAGAACGGTTGCCAAGACGTCATCGGGCCAAATCCCTCAGTCTTTCTTGATAAATTTCTTTAAAGAACCGGGTGCAAAGTTAATGATTAACCGCGCAACACAAAAAATGGTTCTTAAGCTAACCAAAATCTTATTTTCTTTGCATCCTAAACCATTTTAGATTCAATGAGCGCAGATAAGAAACTCTTCGACAAGATTGATAAAACCCTGCTGAAGGCGATACCCAACCCTTCACCGCAAGCCTACGAAGTGAAAATCAAAGTGCCCGAATGTACTTTCCTGGGTGTGCATGAGCAACCTGACTTCGCAACCATTTACCTCACTTTTTATCCCAAAAAGAAAATCATCGAGCTGAAGTCGCTCAAACATTATGTTTATCAGTTGCGCGATATTGTTGTTTCCTACGAGCGCCTCATCAACATAGTTTACAATCATCTGATGGAAGTCTATGAACCGGAACGCCTGCGCATCGTGATGATCTGCAATCCGAGGGGCGGAATCAGCTCAAAACTCACGATTGACTCCGATTGGAAAGTGCGCGGGGGAGAAGAAAAATTCAAGGACTGGGTCGGGCACGAAGATACGTGGGATGTGGTCATGTAGTTAGTTTAGAGTTTAAAGATTCCAAATTACTTTTCCAGAAGTATCAGTAATTATTCCGGTAGCCGCAGAATTATCGAATGCCCCGAAAGCCATTCAGAAGGAGTCTCAATAAAACATGGAACCGGATTTGCTCCTCGAAAGGATAAAAAAGTTTGTCACTCTGTATAAAACCGTAATCCTTTTAAGAGTATTACCGTACTTTCTAATCGCTAAACTTTTACTCTTTTAACTATGAGTAGGCTCGGAAAAGCAGCAAACTGTCTATTATTTATATTGCTCTTTTTTTGCGGCCTCGCAATCCCGAATAATATTCAAATAATTCTTATATCGTTCCGCGGGGATTTTTTCCTCTTCCAGCGCCTGTCGCACCGCGCATTTAGGTTCATTGATGTGCAGGCAGTTATTGAACTTGCAGCCGCTGATTAAATCCCTCATCTCGCGGAAATAATGGCTCAATTCGTCAGGCTCGATATCGAGCAGCCCGAACTCCTTGATGCCTGGCGTGTCAATCACATACCCACCGAACGGCAGTTCGAACATCTCAGCGAAAGTGGTGACGTGCATCCCTTTCTGATGATATTCTGAAATATCGCCCGTTTTCAAATTGGCGCCAGGATGAACGGCATTTATCAGCGTTGATTTCCCGACACCGGAATGCCCTGAGAACAGCGTGGTTTTATCTTTCATCAAATTTCTTATTTGCTCAACGTCATTTTCAGACCTCGCACTGAGAAGATGAACAGGATATCCAATCTGCCGGTAGATATTCATGGCTTTACCCTGTTTCTTCAAATCATTTTCCTTAAGAATATCCTGCTTGTTGAATATAATGTGTGCAGGAATGCCATAAGCTTCTGAAGTGAGCAAAAAACGGTCAATGAATCCGGTTGAAGTTCGCGGCTGCGCGATGGTGGCAATTAAGAACGCCTGGTCAATATTGGAAGCTATGATATGGCGGGCTGCCTTGTGCCGTGGCGATTGGCGGGATATGTAATTTGTTCGCGGAAGAATGGTGGTAATGACTCCTTCCGCAAATTCAACGGTCACGCTGTCCCCAACGGCAACCGGGTTGGTCGTCTTTTCCTCATCGAGCCTGAACCTGCCTCTTGCGGTGCAACTGACCTGCCTGCCGTCATCAAGCCTGACGAGGTAAGAACTGCCGGTTGATCTGAGGACGCGCCCCTTCATTTTTTGTCGAATCAGCGTTGTTGAATTGGCAGTGGAAGATAACTCACGCTAACTTAACCCTGTTATTTGCCATCTCATATTTCTCCCCGGTGGCGGGGCAAACGGCTTTCCCCGATTTATCAAATTTCAACTTCACTCCGTGGCGGCTCATCCAGCCGGCTTGCCTGGCGGGAACGCCTGCCATGAGGGCAAAGGCAGGAACGTCTTTGGTCACTACGGCTCCCGCACCTATGAAGCAGTATTCGCCCAGCGTGATGCCGCACAGGATGGTGGCGTTGGCTCCGACAGAGGCTCCTTTTTTGATAAGCGTTTTCCTGTATTCCGTTTTGCGCTCAACCCCGCTGCGTGGGTTGATGACATTGGTAAGCACCATAGAGGGTCCCAGGAATACATCGTCTTCGCAAATCACCCCCTCATAGAGCGATACGTTATTCTGGATTTTTACATTATTGCCAATGGTAACATTGTTGGCAACAAACACATTCTGACCCAAGCTGCAATTATTGCCGATAATGGCTTTGGGCATGATATGGCAGAAGTGCCAGATTTTTGTTCCTTTGCCTATTTTGCAGCCTTCGTCAGCGAAGGCGGAGGGGTGGATGTAGGTCATTGATTCGGTGATGCTGTTTGTTCTCCCCGTTTAGAGGAAGAAAATATTTTTAGGATTAGTTTGCTTTAACGAAAGCGAGTCTTCCATCGGATTATCGCACAAAGTGATGTTGTGTTTTGTATCCATCATCGAATTATCGAATCATCCAATCAGTTTTCTCGCATCTCTCTGCTCATATATCCGTTCTATGATCTCCACCACCTTCAGCCCTTCCATCGCGTTGGTATCAATGGAGCCTTTGCCGCGCAGTGTGTCAATCACATTCTGAATAATATAATGATGGTTGGCAGCGCTGCCTTTGTAAGGTCCGTAATCATTGGGCGGATTGGTAGGTTCCAGTTCGGGCATCTTGTAATCCTTGATGTGGCAGTATTCAACCTCATTCATATATTGGCCGCCCACCTTCACGCTGCCTTTGGCGCCCACCACGGTGATGCTGCTCTCCATGTTCTTGTCCCAGCACGAGGTGGAGAAGTTGATGCAGCCGATGCCACCGTTTACAAACTCGAAGCTCACGATGCCGCTGTCTTCAAATTCGGTGTTTGTTTGATGATTGAAATTTGAAAACCTTGATTGTATGTTGCGGATGTCACCGAATATCCAATACATGATGTCAATGAAATGGCTGAACTGGGTGAACAGCGTACCCCCGTCTTCCTTCAGCCTCCCTTTCCAGTCGCCTTTTTTATAATAGCGCTCATCACGGTTCCAGTAGCAGTTGATCTGCACCATGAATGTTTTTCCGAGAAGGCCTTTCTCCACTATTGATTTCAGCCATTTGGAAGGCGGGCTGTAGCGATTCTGCTTCACCACAAAAACGTTGCGCGACACATGTAGCGCGTTGTAGATGATCTGTTCGCATTCGGCTTTGGTGAGCGCCATCGGCTTTTCAATCACCACATGATATTTGCTTTCAAGCGCCTGTATGGCCAGGGGGGCATGGAGGTGGTTGGGAACACAAACAGAAATCACTTCCGTTTTTGAACCGCTGTTGCGCAAGTCCTCAAGGCTGTCATAAACCGGCACCTTGAATGCAGAGGCAGCTTCTTTTCTTTTGGCTTCATCCACCTCGATGATGGCGGTAATCTCCGCATCGGGGTGGCTGCTTACGATGGTAGCATGGCGCTTGCCGATAAGCCCATATCCGGCAACGGCAAATCTAACGGGGTGCTTCATTTGGGGGAGGGGAGTTTAGCTAATTCGATGATTTCCTAAGCATGGCGCAAGCTTGAGCGCTGGCATTGTGCGGATGATAGCTGTTCTCCGTTCAGGCAAAGTTAACTTAAAATGAAACAAGCCAAAAATACTGTTGTCGGCAAATAAATACTCGCGCAAGTGGGCGTAGCGGTTACCCCGCAGTCCCTGCGTGAGCGTTGAGCGCAAGCGCGAGGAGTAATAGCGAAGCACCTGACCCCGTAGGCTTTAGCGCGTTGAGTCGGGGATGCGCCCAAATCCCCACACTTCTTTTTATCTTTATTCCCACAATCAGACTTTAGATTTTAGACATTAGACTTTCAAACAACTTCAAACCTCAAACTTTAAACTTCAAACTACCAAAATGGAAACACTCACCTCACTCCAAACCATCTCCGTTCTCAACCCTATCATCAACCGCGAACTCTACACCATCACAGAACCCACAGACGCAGAGATGCAAAAAGTCTTCGCCACTGCCAAAGCAGTGCAAGAGAAAATCGCTGACATGTCCGTCAGCGACCGCATCTCAGAGATGCTCAAAATCAACGACTTCATCCTCGCCAACCGGGAGCACATCATTGACCGCATCGTGGAAGAAACGGGCAAAGCAAAAGTTGACTGCCTCGTGAGCGAAGTGTTTGAAGTGTGTGATGTCATTGACCACTTCAAAAAGGTAACCCCGAAGATTCTCAAAGACCATCCCACATCAACCCCTATCTTCCTCATGGGCAAGAAGAGCAAGATTGTCTATGACCCGCTCGGCACGGTGCTCGTCATCGCCCCGTGGAACTATCCGTTTTATCAGGGCATCGTCCCCGGCTTGCTCGCCTTCCTCGCGGGCAATGCGGTCATCTTCAAGCCCAGCGAAGTAACCCCTCTCAAAGGATTATGGGAAAAGATGCTCCAGGAAAGCGGCTTCCTCAAAGACGCCTTCCAGGTCGTCTATGGCGGAAAGGAAACAGGTGCGCGTCTCATTGACCTGCGCCCCGATAAAATCCATTTCACCGGCAGTGTGCGCGCAGGGCATAAGATTATGGAACACGCTTCGAAATATCTTATTCCTGTTGACCTTGAATTGGGCGGCAAAGACCCCAGCATCGTGTTTGATGATGTGGACCTTGAGCGCACGGTGAACGGCATCATGTGGGGCGCGTTCACCAACGCGGGGCAGTCGTGCACTTCGCTCGAAAGGCTTTATGTGCAGGAGACGATTCACGACAAACTCGTGGCAATGCTCGTTGACAAAACCAAAAAGCTGCGCGTCTCCACGCCCAGCGTCAACTACAAAGACCCCGGCAGTTGCGATGTAGGCGCGGTTACAGCCGAGTTCCAAATCAAAATTATTGAAGAACACATAGCAGATGCTGCGCAAAAAGGCGCTAAGATTCTGTGCGGTGGAAAGCGCGAGCCGGGCAGTCATCATTTTCCGCCAACGGTGGTAACGGAGTGCGACCACACCATGAAAATCGCTTCGGTGGAAACATTCGGACCCGTGGTGGCGGTGATGAAATTTAAAACGGAAGAGGAAGCGATTAAACTTTCCAACGATTCGCCTTACGGATTAGGCGCAAGCGTGTGGTCGAAAGATTTGAAGCGCGCTGAGCGCGTTGCGCGCAAGATTGTTACCGGAAATGTTTCGATTAACAGCCACATGCTCACCGAAGGCAACCCCGCTTTGCCTTTTGGCGGAGTGAAGGACAGCGGCTTCGGGCGTTACAAAGGTGAAGCAGGCATCCTCACCTTCTGCAACAGCAAAAGTATTTTGATAGATAAGCAAGGAAGCAAGATTGAACCACACTGGTATCCATTCACGAAAGGCAAGTACGAACTGCTGAGTAATTTGATGGATGCTTATTTCGCCCGCACGAAAAACTGGGTGAAGTTTGCGGTGAATGGACTGAAGGTGGACAGCATAGGCAACAAAGAAAAAATTAAGTGAGCCATGGTGTCGTGGCTGTGTTGTATTTGTCGCAATACCCAATACGCACTACTCAATACGACTTGGATTTGGCGCGTACTGACTTCGTTTCCTCATTGTGTCGCATTAGTAGCGCTCTCCTTTAGCTTTACCATTTACTAACTTTGATATTATGAAGGTAATTGAATTAGATATTGACAAGACTAAAAATCCAAAGCAGATTTACGATAGGCTTCTGCATGAAAATCCTCAGAAAGGAGACCATTTCAAAGTATTGACAAGCCTTGACAAGGAAAGCGTGTACGTAATGGTAACTGTCATTGTGATAATGATTGTTATTGTTTATGCAATGGTGGGCGGTAAGAAAAATGACGAGGAGAAGAAAAGCACATTCGGAGAAGACATTCTTAAGAAACTGTTTGGCAGGTATAATTCAGTGGAAGAAGTAGAAAAAGAAATCGAAAAGGAAGGTTATCAGGTTGACATTGAACAAAAAAAGAAGCCTGAAGATGAGAAAACTGATTGGGACAAATACTCGGAAAAAAGGTTAGCCGAATATTTTTCAGATGAAGATGATATCAGCCATTTAGTAGTGAAGGATCCCAATCCTCATTTCAGGAAATGAAAGAGGGAGATATTGTAAAGGCTTTCATCCAGCAGGCTGACGGAGAAATCAAACCGCGTCCTGCCGTTTTAATAAAGAAGCTTCCCTATTTTGACGATTGGCTTATTTGCGGCATTTCAAGAAAAACCTATGCGGTTCACAAAGGTTTTGACATAGTTATTACCAACAATAGCAAGGAATTTTCCCAAACCGGACTTGACTTTGACATGGTGGTTCGTGCAGGATGGCTGCATAATTTCCGGGAATCAAAAATCGAAGGAAGCTTAGGCTCATTGACATCTGAGCGTCTGAAGGAGTTGAAGGCCAATATCACTCGCTTCATCAATTCTTAAATTTGATGCAAATCATGGGACTAATCAGGGAATCGCACAAGGTCTATCTTTGATGAAGCTAAAAAGTTCAAGAAGTGCTTACTCGGCAAGATGCAATAAAAGTTATCCGGGATTTTATCGCTGCCTGTGCCGACAGAAACATCACCTTCAGCAAAGTGATTCTCTTCGGCTCCGTTGCAGAAAACCGCGCACACAAATATTCCGACATTGATGTCGCCTTGGTTTCTGACCGGTTCAGCGGCAGTCCCTTTAAAGACTGGAGTATGTTAACCCCGGTGAAAATCAGTAATCGTGATTTCATGGATATAGAGCCGCATCCCTTTACGGCTAAATATTTTAAACAAGGTGACCCTTTCATTGATGAAATCAAAAAGACGGGGATTGAAATAAAGTAGTGATAACCGATGGCTGATTGTGAAGAATGTGCATGATGTTTCTCGAAATCACATCCGCAAAATACCTTGATGATTTCCGTATTGAAGCTGTGTTCAATAATAGAGCTGTGAAGGAAATTGATTTGGCAAACCATCTTACCGGGAAAGTCTTTAAACCCTTGTTGTAACAATGATTTCCTTAAACCATAAAGTACCTTCCGTCATGAAAAATCAAAATCTTTTTATTCTTGCTTTGCTGCTTATCGTCTTTTCCGTTCAAAATGCTCACTCCCAGGTTCGACCGGAGACCTGCATGGATTGCTGGCACAAAGGCGGAGATTTTGTGAATGGACCGGAATTTATCGGTACGGTAAATACTCAGCCCTTTTCAATTCGCACGGCAGGTATGCAACGGCTGACAGTTGATTCGTCAGGCAACGTCTATATCGGAGTCGGTCAACCGCACACTTTGCCTTACCGGGAAATTTCTTTACAGGTATTTGGTACAATTGCCGCAAACAACATTATGGTAACTTCTGATAACGGCACTAAGGATTTGCTTTCGCTGATTACGGAATTGCAAAAAGAAGTAGCTGAACTGAAACAGCAGTTAGCAGTGGCTGAAGAAAAACAATAGCGATAACCTGCCGAAGAATTCCGTATTGCTTAGCTAATGCGAATAACTTGCACGACTTTTTGAGTTCGTTCTATACCAGCGCATTTACGGCACCATCGTCCTCTCTGAAGGTAAGTCGGACGTCTTTTCCAACGATGCCCATTTTTACATTCCCATTCCAATTTTACCTTGTTGTTGATGTATTCCTTTGAGAGGCACTTGCCACCGTAGCTTTTTGCGAGTGCGCGCATATCGGCAATCGTGTGTTTAATTTGTTGTGCGCAATAAGGACACCACGAACCGTTTCGTATGGCATTAGGTTTGGCGCTCCACCGATGCCCTTCTTTACATTCCCAAAGAAGTTTAGTTTGGGTATCTACATATTTCTTTGAAAGACATTTACCGCCCCTCTTCTGAGCAGTTGCGTGCATTTCTTCTATCGAGAGCGCAGCTCTCCCTGCACAATGCGGACACCAGCTTCCGTTTTTTATCGTGCCCGGAGTGCTTTCCCAGCGATGCCCCTCTTTGCATTCCCATTGCAACTTTGTTTCGGAGTTTACATATTTCGCAGAAAGGCATTTGCCGCCTTTGCTCCGGGCGATGGAGCGCATTTCTTCAATGGTGAGCCTTGCATTACCTGAACAGTGTGGACACCAATGCTGCCTCTGTGAATGAACTAAACTGGCCGCAGCTTCCCAACGATGCCCTTCCTTACATTCCCATAAGAGTTTGGCTTGAGAGTTGACATACTTCTTTGAAAGACACGCGCCTCCTTTGCTCTTGGCAAACCGTTGCATTTCCTCAATAGTGAGCGGAACATTCTTCGCACAATAGGGACACCAGCTTCCGCTTTTTACAGAATGCCCCGTGCTTTTCCAGCGATGTCCTTCTTTGCATTGCCATTCTAACGGTATTCTGTTATTGACATATTCTTTTGAGAGACATTTGCCTCCTCTGCTTTTGGCAAGGGTGCGCATCTGCTCAATAGCGAGTGGAGCTCTCCCGGCACAATGCGGGCACCACTGGCCGCTCTTAGCGGAATGAGCGGTACTTCTCCAGCGATGTCCTTCTTTACATTGCCATTCGAGATTTGTGTGGTTGTTGATATACTTTTTCGAAAGGCATTTGCCGCCTCTGCTCTTTGCAAGCGCGTACATCTCCTCAATGGTGAGTTTCACAAGCCCCGCGCAATGAGGGCACCAATGCCCTGAACTTATGATTGATGGAATGGTGTGCCAGCGATGTCTCTCTTTACATTCCCATTGCAGCTTTGTGACGCTGTTAATATATTTCCTCGATAGGCATTTCCCACCTTTACTTTCAACAATTTCCTGAAGTTCTTCAAGTTTCTGCTCTTTAATGAGGCATTGTGCGCACCAGCCGCCCTGCCTGATAATAAAGGGTGTTGCTTCCCATACATGCCCTTCGCTGCATCTCCATTCAAGAGGAGTGTGCAAATCCCAATATTCCTTCGACAGGCATCTGCCGCCTCTTTGACGGGCTAATTCCTGCATATCTTTAAGCGTTTGCTTCACCATCTGCAAAAAAAATATTTTAGTTTGTCTTTCTGAAAGTTTTCTTCACGTTCCTTATTTTCACATAGCTTTGGTCGCGTGAGGGATGGAAGCCCCGATAGAAAAACCGGGGTAAACTCCAATCCTTTTTCAGCACTGGCATCGAGCGCAGAGAAAAAGATTGCAGCGGACAGCCCGACCCCGATGCCGCGCATCGAGCGAGCCATCGGGGGCACACCCAGATTGAGTGTGAGTTCGTGTGTGAGTGTGGGTGTGAAATAAAAAGGCTAACAATGATTTCAATTATCAAAATCATCGAAGACCACACACAAGATGCCGTGCAGCGGGGCGTCAAGGTGCTCTGTGACGGCAAGCGCGAGCCCGGCAGCCACCACTTCCCGCCCACGGTCGTCACCGACTACGACCACACCATGAAAATCGCCAGCGTAGAAACCTTCGGTCCCGTGATGGAATAAGATTATCAAGATATGTGCTGATGGAAGATATAGCGCGCGTAACAACTACCCCTGTGATGGCGCGCGTTTGCAACCCTTTAGCCTGCGAAACATGACAAGCCAGAATTATTATAAAAAAAGGCAGATCATCTCGCCTGTAAAAACCCCTAAGGGGTAAAATAAACCGATATATCACCCCTTCAGGATTTTGGAAGAAACTTAGGCGGGGCTTTCTATAATAATGCCATCGGGATTTATATTAAACGTGGTTAACTTCACTCGTAACCCAGGTTTTTACAGATGAAATCAGCCGCAAACCTGTGCCCCGCATTGTTGAGGTGCCCGTCAGGCTGCGGGCAAAGATGCTCTTCCCGAAAGGGGATTACATGGCAGATGTTTTCCAATCCCTTCGTCACTTCGGGATAATGTTGGCTGATATAATGCAGCGGATTTTTATAGAACTCTTTTTTCAGGTCGGCATCCCGGGGAATGATGAAGAGGCGCAACGCTGAATTATTCTGTTTGCAGACGGCAAGAATTTCTTTCAGATAATCATTGGTGACGGAGCTGTTTTTTCGTTTCTGCCAGTCACGGTATTCCTCCAGCCGCAGCGGGAAGGTGAGCGCGGCTGTGCCGGTGGCGGTTTTTAGGATAAGCTTTTCCCATAATGAATGGGGCGAAAATTTATGCGTTACATATTGATAAGATTCACGGGCTGAAGCAAAATGACGTTCTTTGTAACTGACGGGCAGCCAGCCTGCCGTGGTTTGGTAATAAATATTTTTGCGCGGAACGATGGGTCTCACGGAATCCATCAGGTCGTTGCCAAGGTAAAGCATCACCAGCGTGTATGCCGGTTTCAGGTGCGGAACGTAAATTTTAGCCACTTGCGCATACTGTGCCGGGTCAGTACCGGGGATGCCGGCATTGTAGCAAATAAATTTTCCTTCTTTATCCAGCAGGTCCACGAAGCAACTGTCAGGCGGATCTGCATGCGCTCCCCAGGTGTAGGAGTCGCCAATAAAGAACACGGAAATTACGGAATCATTGAGCGTATCGGCAACGAACTCCCTTCCGCGAAAGCCCTCCGGGTTGATTTTCCACTGGCGGTGGACGTTCTGATTCCAATAATCCCGGTTTGCCTTGTAAACACCGTTTTCATCCATGTAAAATGAATCCCATACCTGCAGCGAATCAACCGGCTTGAATGCGAGCCATGCGGGAGCAAGCGTGCCCACCGGATAGGCTTTCACGGCAAACGCGATGCGCAAAGCCACCTCAAGCAAAGCTATCAGCAACAGCAGCAGCAAAGCCACGGTCTTTACCGGATGCCTTTTTATCAAGCTGCCTTCGCGGGAATTCAAAACCTGCCGTTTTTTGTTATTGAATTATTGATCGCTAAATTGTAAACCTAATCACTAATAAGCCAATAACCTAAGTACTTCTTCAAGTCAATTCTGTCCGGCTGTATCTGCTGTTTACCGATTACGGTTTATCAGTTTACCCTTTACAACAAAACCGTAAAGAAACCATCAAACCGTAAACATATAAACGGTAAACGTATATTTGTCTGACATGAAACGTTTGACAAAGCAATAGGAATCATGCCCTATTTCATTTACCGGCTCAGGCTCGCGCCCGCTTATCGCATTGAATCCAATTGGACGGATGTAACAAGAAAAATAGTAGCCGATCACTTCAACCACTTGAAACAAAACTGTGAAAAAGGAAAAGTGCTGCTGGCGGGAAGAAGTGACTTGTCCATCTGCGATGCGGATAACTTCGGCATCTGCATTTTCGAAGCCGAATCATTGACGGAGGCGCGAAAATTCATGGACAGCGACCCGGCTGTAGCGAACGGAGTGATGACCGCAAGGCTGTTTCCCTTTTCCCTCGCTATGCTTGGAAAATAAGCGTTGCGCCTTTCACACCGCCACCTCCGCCTTGATATGCGGATGCGGCTCGTAGTTTTTCAGGCTGAAATCCTCGAACTGGAAGTCGAAGATGTTTTTCACCGCGGGGTTGATGACCATCCTGGGCAGCGGTCGCGGGTCGCGCATCAACTGCTGATGCGCCTGCTCCACATGGTTGGTGTAGAGGTGAATGTCGCCAAAAGTGTGAATAAATTCTCCCGGTTTGTAATTGCAAACGTGAGCCACCATCATCGTCAGCAGCGCATAAGATGCGATGTTGAACGGCACACCGATGAAGCTGTCAGCGCTCCTTTGATAAAGCTGGCATGATAACGTTCCATTTGCAACATAAAACTGGAACAGGCAGTGGCACGGAGGAAGCGCCATCTTTTCGAGGTCAGCCACATTCCACGCTGAAACAATCAGCCTGCGCGAATCAGGATTGTTTTTTATTTCTTTGATGACGTTGCCGATCTGGTCAATCTTTTTTCCATCAGGCGTTGGCCACGAACGCCATTGATAGCCATAGACAGGACCGAGGTCGCCTTTATCATCCGCCCATTCGTTCCAGATAGTGACGTCATTCTCTTTCAGATATTTCACATTCGTATCGCCTTTCAAAAACCATAGCAACTCATATATAATTGACTTGACGTGAAGCTTCTTGGTGGTTAATAAAGGAAATCCCTTTTGCAAATCGAAGCGCATCTGGTAGCCGAACAGGCTGTAGGTGCCGGTGCCGGTGCGGTCTTCCTTCTTGATGCCTTTGTCGAGCAAATCCTGGAGGAGGTGGAGGTATTGTTGCATTGCATGTCGGTTTACAGTTTTCTGTTTACGGTTGAAATTGCCGGAAACAGAAAACAGTGATTTAATTACTTAAGGGCAGTTCTAAAAATTGCTTTTTTCATCGCCTCACCCCTTCCCTCTCCAGAAGGAGAGGGAGTAAGTGGTGGAATTTTTAGAA
>CAZCXH010000065.1:0-24659 GCA_964502525.1 uncultured Chitinophagaceae bacterium | reverse complement strand
CCCTTCGGAAATTCGACTACTCTTGGTATACTTTTTTCGCGGAAAATCCCCGTCTCACCCTAGCTTGCCATTGATTTCAGATAATATCTTTTCGAGTTTCCTCTTTAGTTCAGGCAAAATACTGGTGACGATGTTCCAAACGATGGCGTCATCAATCTCATCGTAACCGTGAAAAATTGCATTGCGTGGAGATGATTTTGCTCCACTCCACTTCGGGATATTTCGCGGTAAAGTCGTCAGGCAGGCGCCTGGCTGCGTCACCCATCACCCCTATGTTGCGGTAAACCGCATCCCGCGTTTTGCGGTCGCCAAGATATTCCTCATAGCCCAACCCGGGGTATAATCAAGAACGGCATTCAGCGAATCGAGCATATCTATGAGCGAAACTTTCGGTATGCGCTTAGACATATAGCACATCCTCCTCTATGTATTCCCAGTAATGAGGCTTTATGCCCATGCGGGAAACAAGGTCAACGCGGTGTCCGAGTGTTTTTTCAAGCTCATTGGCAAGGTCGAAAAATTCCCAGCCTATCTCCCCGTTGAACTCCACCAGGATGTCAATATCGCTGTCTTCGCGCTGGTCGCCCCGCGCATAAGAGCCGAACAGGGCAAGCCGCTCAATAGGGTATTTTGTTTTCAGCTCCGGCAAAGCTTTTTTCAGTTTCTCTTTGATGATTGCCTTTGTAATCATGGCTGAAAATTATATCATTTGCTGCTTAATAGCACCCGACCTAAAAGTAGCATTAAAAAAACCACTCACCAATTACTTTTTTCGCGGAAAATCCCCCTTTCTTAGTTTGAAGTTTTGAGTTTGTTTAACTATTCTTTTTTAAAAATTCCGCCAGCCCGTCTTTTGCCTTTTTTGAAGACATCGTGGTGATATGGTTGGCGCCTTCGATAACGATAATCTGATGGTTGCTCACCACGCCTGAGAGCGCTTTCGCTTTGTTCAGAAACGGATCTTTATCACCAATGATGCTGCAAACAGGAACTTTAACTGACTTGATTTCCTGTTCTGTAATTCCAAATATTTTGGAGCTTTTCATGACTGCAATCAAACTGTTCCGATCGTTAACATAAGTTGTTAATATTTTGAACATCAGCGTATGGAAAAAACCGGTCTTCATTTCCCCGGTTTCATCAAAATAATTGATGAGCGGACCTACTGCTTTTCCAGCTTCGTAATCCGCCATCGCTGCCTGGATCGCATCGAAGCTGTGGCTGTTGTCAGGATTGTCCCAGCCGGAAGCCATAGCCGTAACGGTGAGCCATCGATCCGGATAGAGCACCGCAGCTTTCAGGGCAACAAACCCGCCCAGCGAGTATCCCACGAGGTGAACCTTTTCCAGACCCACATAGTCAATGAGCGCCACGACATCTTTCACCATCCTTTCGCCATACTGCGAAGGATCATGCGGCTTGCCTGATTTGCCATGTCCTCGCAAATCCATCGTTATCACCCGGAAGCCCTCATCAAGCAGCCGCTGGTACATTCCGGGCCTTCTCCAGTTCAGATCGGAATTGGCGGCAAAGCCATGAACCAGCACTACAGGTGCGCCCACGCCTTCATCGAAATAATGAATCCTTGCGCCATCGCTTTCGAAGCAGCTGCCCTCTTCCTGGTGAGCGATGTAATAATATCCTGCTGCAAGCATCACCACTCCAAGTCCTGCAAGCGCGATGCTTATGTTCAGAAATTTCTTCATGTAGTATTTCCGTCAAAAAAAAAGCTCTCTGCAAAGGTAGCGGAGAGCTTTTTAAAAATTGAATACCCCAACAATCAGCTTCCGGTCATTTTCACACCCAACTGCGTCAGGAATGATATTTGGTTAAACTGCACATGGAGCTCAGTTGCTTTGCCTGTTTCATCCAACTTCAAATAGGAAAGCCAGGGTACGGAAACATCATTGTTGCTTGGCGGAATGCCATTTAGGGTGCCCGTGTGCTTTCCGCTCACCTTGCCAAGTGTCGCAGCACCATTAGCGGTGGATATGGTTTCCATTGCAGTGTGCTTTGCTCCCGTGAAAGCTGCGTTCATGGTTCGAACATGAGCCATGAATGCCGCCCTGCCAAGCGGAGCCGGATAATTCGGATGATATACCATGAAATCGGCTGCGCAGTTTGCGAAAAGCGCTGTTGAATCATTGGCGTCCATTGCCGCGAGGAAACTGTTCACCAATGCCGAATGGTCGGGTGGTGGAGGAGGCGCAACTGCTTCCGCGATTGCTTCTGCCGGGGGGACAGGTTGCTGGCACGAAACCGCCATCGCCACAATGACAGTGCTTAAAATCAATTTAATTGTTTTCATGGTTGAAGGGGTTGGTGATTAAAAATTAAGTTATTGTGCTGACGCCTGGGCATCGGCACCCGGAGGCGGAAGCGCTCCGAGTTGCACCAATTCGGTGTAATGGTCGCCCACCTCCCAATGGTCGGTGGTCTTTCCTTCAGCATTGAATTTTAAAATGTCAACAACAGCGAATCTTACGGTTTTGCCTTTGGCTGTGGCTGGCAAGCTTGGAAAATTACCCGAATATGTTCCTTCTGTCAAAATATGTCCGATTAAAATATCTCCTTCAACCGCCACATGCTCGACAGTCATTTTCAAGTCAGGATACGCCTGCTTTAACATCGTCATGGCTTGCTTGGCGCCTTCCAGCCCTGCAGCCATGGTTTGACCGGGAAACTGCATGTGTTCCTTGAAATCATCGGTAAGATAATTTCCAATATTGGCGAGGTCGCCTGCCTGGATTAAATTCAGCACAGCGGCATAAGCTTCTTTCATTTTGGCGGCTTTTGCCGGGTCGGTGGCAGCCGTTGCATTCCAGTCATAAGTGTTATGCTGAACGGTTGCGGGAGCGGGTCCTTGCTGCGGCATCAAGCCCATCTGAGTGAAGAAGGCGATATTGTCGCTTACCTCCCAGTGTTCAGCGAATTTTCCGTTTTCCCAACGGACGATGTCCACAAATTCCGCAGAAACCGGTTTGTTGGTTGCAGGACCGTTCATGAAAGGACCGCTATTGGTTCCCGACCAGGTTCCATGGGCAAGCAGCAAATCACCATCCGCAACCAAATTGTGATAAGTCATTTTCATATCGGGAAAAGAAGTTCTGTAGAGAGCAATCATGTCTTTAAACCGCTGCAAGCCGGTGCTGGTGATGCCGGGAGGCGGGGTGCCGTGGTCAATGGAATTTTCTGCCACATACTTACCGAGGCTGTCGGTATTGCCCGTCTCAAAAGCTTTCACAATTTCCCGGTAAGCCTGCTTCATCAAATCAGCCTGGCTTAGTGCCGGTGCCCCTCCGCGGGTCAGATCGGTCTGGTCTGTGGCGCTCTGATTATTGCATGATACAAGAACAAATAAAACAGATGCAGTGATGGTTGCGAGATAAGTTTTCATAAGTTTCAATTTAGGTTGAATGGAATTTTAGCGCGAAGGTAGAAAGTATTTGTTAAATGCGGAAATTGAGCGTTGGAATTTATATACAGGGTGTGCATAGCGGAAAAAGCGATTACCCCGGGGGCGGGTTCGGATTGCCTCAGTTGGGCGGGTGATATATGGTGACCAATGTCATCATTTCTGAATGAAAATGATATTTAATTTGAGGTGCTTTGAAGAACCCCAAAAAAATCCCGGTAAGAGCCGTCATCTCCTCCGACCAGTTACTGGTTGCGGAAGGGATCCAATCGTTGATGAACGCAAGCGGCAATTACCGGGTTCTAAAAATCTTTGGTGACGATGATTCTTTGTTCAACTATTTGCACCGCCATCCCATTTGATCTCCTGCTGCTCGACCTGAATTTTACCGGTGCAGACGGCTTTCAGCTTTGCAGCAAAATCAAAAAGCGCTACCCCGCAATGAAAATAGCGGTAGTGACCGCATTCGGGGGAGTCAAGACCGTTCACCAGGCGCGGAAATCATTCGTTGACGGGTTCTTTACCAAGGGGCTCAGCTATCGCCAACTGCTTAACGGGTTGCATCAGATTATGAAAGCACCGGATGGAAGTTTTATAACTATCGGGGAAGGGCGTCAACCGCAGGCACATGATGCAAAGAACTACGGGAATCCCGAACTTCACGACAAGCTGTCAAAGCGCGAAAGGGAAATTATGAGCATGCTTGCTGACGGCAAAAAAAACAGCGAGATAGCCAAACAGCTCTCTATTTCCTATGACACCGTGAAAACCCACCGCAGCCATATCCTCAACAAGCTCGGCATGCGCAATGTGACTGAGTTGATAAAGTACGCCTTGCTTACTTCTTAGCGGAGGCGCAATTTTGAGCGGGTGCAATAAGGTCAAAGTTTGTGCGAGGCTTTTGTACTAAGGTTTTTGACGTGAGGCACGTTGACAGGAGGCTGGGGTGGATAAGCCTGAGTAAAAGCCGGAACTAAGTTTTTATTTTTCTGAGGGCTTTTAGCTTTTTCGGATTTTGACTGGAATGGAAGATGCTTAGAATTTCAACCCGCGAACCTTTCACGCGATACACGATTTTATATGAAGCATAATGTCACCTTACGATAGATTTTGTTTTTCGTTGGAAGTTCGGGACACTCTGCAAAACGAAAGGGGATGTATGAAAGCGACCTTGAAAGGCGGACAATATTGCTCACAACATTACGAGCGTTCCTCAGACTATCCTGCCGGATATAATCATAAATGTCTTTGAGATTAGCGCGCGCATGAAGAGACCAATGAACAGAAAAATGGTCTTCTTTCACCAGCCCTTAATTTCGGCAGCAAGTTGCCCGGCTGAGATGAAGCCGCTCTTTTCCGATTTGCGTATCATGCTGCGGAATTCGCGTAGGCTCATCGGCTCTCCTTTAACGGCAAGATTGCGTTTCCCTGACTTGATGGATTCTACAGAACCGAGTTTTCTAGCAAGTTCAATTAGCAGATTAGCTTCTTTGGTATCGTGCAGCGTGATAGTAACAGTAGTCATGGTATCAAAAATAATTGTTTTAAATGAAAACTTGTTGTGTCACGCTTGATTTCATTGAAACGAACGAGGCAGTGGCGTTTTCATTTTGCATATTTTACGCACGCACTTCACCGTAACCATTCCGGTGATTTTTAACAACCACCGTTTCGGTGATGTTTGCATTAACATCATCATCTATATTTGGCAGCATCCTTCCTTCTCGGATTTAAGGTATAATATAAACATAGTGACCAAAGTCATCGGAAATCATATAGCCCACCGGGAGTTTATTTTGTGAAGGTGAAAGATGGGAAGTTAAAAAACGGAGACTTTCCGAAATCTTCTATCAGCCCTGTTTACCCTCCTTGTAAAATCCGCATACATCCTTCATCAAGCACTCCCCGTGCTTTGGATTGGAGGGACGGCAGATTTCCCGTCCAAGAAACGAAATTGCCATGCCCACCTCGCCCCAATCCTTTCGCGGAATTTTTTCCATGATTTGCTGCTCGATCTTTTTGGGGTCGGTACCGGCTGCGATACCGAGACGAGGCGCCACGCGCACTACATGCAGGTCAACGATTACGCCTTCCGCCTTAGCACCAGATTCCCGCATGATGACATTGGCAGACTTGCGCCCGATACCCGGCAATGCCACCAGCCCTTCCATCGTCAGCGGAATGTTTTCATCCTTTCTGATTTGTCGCGCGATCTTCAGCAGCCACTCGCATTTCTTTCCCGAGCTTCTCACTTTGGCGATGAAAGGAAAAAGGTCTTCAGGTTCCGCCTTCGCAAGCGCGGACATATCCGGAAAAGCCTTGAACAAAGCCGGGGCAAGCGAGTTAATATGCCTGTCGGAATCCTGCGCTGAGAGTACCACCATCACCACCAACTGGTAACGGTTCTGATAATCCAGCGGATGTTTTTTGCCCTTGTATTTTTTCATCAGCGGCTGAACAGCTTCTTCCCAATTGATCACTGCCATAACGAAATATCAAGGTATTCGCCTGCCAAGATAAATGTTTGTTGCTGATTGATGATCTGCAATCTGAAGTGATGCGCTTGAAATCTTTTAAATTCTTCAAATTTCAATGGTGCCTCATCAATTTAGTCAGTCAACTTTCACCCTAATCCCCTCCGAATGTGAGCTGAACTCAGGCGCGTACATACACTGGATGGTGGTGATGCCGTTGGAAAAATCACCGCGCTGAGAAACGCGAAGCGGATATTCAAATACGTAAGTCCCTTTCGGAAGCCAGTCGAAGAAAAAGTTGGTGGCGGCATCGCGGGCGCTTTCGTAGTAGCCCAATCCGCCCTGCCAGCGGTAGCCGGAAAGGACATTGGTTGGCTCGAATCCCGCAGCGCGCATGTCTTTCATGTGAACGAATTCCATGTCGCGGTCAACACGCAATTCGATTCTCACTTTGATGAGGTCGCCCGGCTTCAATTGTGTTTTATCCGTAATGGGTGTAATTACCGGTCCTTTTCCGGTATTGGTCTGCACGAACAACTGCTTCTTCAGCTTCAGCGGTGTTTCTGCCGGAGTGATTTTGTCCAGTTGTTCGAAATACTGCCAATACATCGCTCCCCAGCCGATTCCTTCTCCTTGTTTGCTGACGCTGATATTTCCCATCGCTGGTTTAATTTCAGCTTTATCCCATGACGTTTTAAAATAACCTGTTCCTGCTTCAACGGAGGCTCCGATTTTAGCAGGTTCGATCTTTGTTCCGCCAACCGTAATGTCTGCAAGCTTCGAATCATCGAGCCATTGCGTGCCTTCGAGCAGCAGCGCATAACACGCGTCAGCCGTAGCTTTCGTTGAGCCCCAGTCCTGAGTCTGTTTTTGCTTCAGCAGCCAAATGCGCATCTCGTCAATGGATTGCTTGTCGTCCGAAACTTCCTTGAACGCTTCCACCAGCAATGACTGCGTTTCAATCGGAGCCATGTACCAGTAATACCCTCCGCTGTTGTCGCGCCAGTACATGCCCATTTCTTCATTGCTCAATGAAGTCTCTTTCAGCGAGCGCATGATTTTTTGCGCTGATTCATTTTTACCGTTGCGATGCAAAGCCAGTGCTATCATCCCTTGTGAAAATTTGTTGCGCGGGAGCCAATACTTCTCCTCCTGACCTAAATAGTATTTGAATGCTTCATTCGTTTCAGGCCGGAACGGGACATCCTGGAACATCGTTCGCGCATACAGATACTGTATGTGCTCATATCCAAGATTATCCTGATCGAGATTGATTTTATGTTCCTTAAGGTAGTTGTAATCTTCGAGGATGCGTTCATCCAAATATCCTATTGCTTTCACGAGCATCGCATTCGCTTTCCCGTCTTCTTTCAAATCCAGGACATTGATTTTTGCCAGCCTGCCGATGCCTGTAACGATATATTGCGTGATATAGCGGTTGTCCATCATGCCTTTGAACCAGGGCCAGCCGCCATTGGGCAGTTGCGCTTCGGATAGTTTTTGAAGATTGCTTTGCTTTTCTGAAGCCATTTTGTTCAGGTCGAACACTAGCGCGACACGTTTCTTTCTTTCGGTTTCGTCCTGCGCATCGAGCACCCAGGGCGTTTCTTCGAGCAGCAGAGATTTCAGTTCCTGATTCTTTTCAAGGTTGGAGACTAATGCGTCCTTGTTGATATTTTTCCATGTTTCAAAAACCTGTTTGATGCGCGGGTTGGAATTGGCGATGCTGCTTGCAATAGCATTGGCGTAATAGCGGTTGAAAATTTGCTCGGCACAGTCGTAAGGATATTCCATCATGTATGGGAGCGCCTGTATTGCATACCATGCGGGATTCGATGTGAACTCCAGCGTCAGCTTCTGATGACGCAGGGTAGAGGATTGATTGCCGATCAGCCTGTCGAATTTGAACTGCTTGGTTTGCCCGCCCCGCACGTTGAGCGGCAAAGTTTCTGTGACAAGCATCCGGTTGGTGAGCACCGGCAATGCGTTTTCTTCGCCATCGGAAAAATTTTCAGCGGAAGCAAGCACCCGATAAATGACCGCTGAAATACCTTCAGGGATTTTTAAGTCCCAGGTCACTGCGGTGTTGCCGCCTTTCTTCACGGAGAAAGATTTTTCACTGCCGCTGTTTGCGAATTCCGCATCCACCGGCCTCATGGTGAGCGCGTCAAATAGGAGCAGTTGCGCTTTTCCGGACAAATCTTTTTCAGATAGATTGGAAATTTTTGAGGAGAATGAAATCCTGTCGTTCTCGCGGAAAAACCTCGGAGCGTTCGGCATCACCATCAGCTCTTTTTGCGTGACGGTTTCTTTGCTGAGAAACCCGAGCTTCAAATCCTGCGTGTGCGCGAAGCCCATGAACTTCCATCGTGTCAATGCTTCAGGTGCGGTGAACGAGAAAATAATGTTGCCTTGCCCGTCAGTTTTTAAATCCGGAAAGAAGAATGCGGTCTCCTGCAGGTTTTTTCGCGGAGAGATTTGCGAAACTTCGGAAGCTGGTTGTTCAGCAGGAGGTGGCTCCTTGCCTTTTTTTTGAGGAGATGCCTCCATCGCCATTCCATCGCTGACGGCATTGTCGTAACCTTCGACATTCAATTCATCTGCTGCTGCGAATTCGGCAGCTTCAGCGCTCTTGGTTGCGATCATGGAATGCCTGTACCGGATATTTCCATCTCCATACCAGCCGTATGTGTCAAAATAGCTTAGAATAAACCAGTTCAGCCTGTCATAGCGCTGTTCCTTTATTTCATAATTTTTTCTGTTCCATTCATTCACCATGAGAAAAGACTGGTTAATGCCGAACGCGAAGCCGCTCCATTCGCGCCCGTAGTAGTAGTAGTTGCCGTAAATGGAGAAATTCCAGTTGTTGGCGGCAAAAACATCGAGCGAGGCATCATACATGCCCGCGAGCATTTCTGCTGCCGCCTTTTCACTATTCGGTCCGTTGATTTTAAGGCGCCACTCTTCCTTTTGTCCCGGAGCGAGCTTGTCGCGGAAGGTGGTGGTTTCAATTGACAGTTCCTTGTTGGTGAATGGAACGGTGACTATGGAGAAATAGCTGAAGTTCCTTCCATGCTTTGTGAATACAAGGCTCACCGCGATATTCCCGCGATAACTTTCCTCAATCGGAATTTCTATTGTCTTTACTTCATTGCTCAGCTCAATCCATTTTTTGCAAATCGTCTTGTCCTGCGAAAAAACTTCATACAACACCCTGACCTCTTTTGCGGATGAGCCGATTAAGAACTTTGCGGTTTCGCCCGGTTCTCCATTGTCTTTCACAGCATGAAACCACGACAAGGTTTTGTATGGAACAGCTTTTTTTGAAGGATCATAAACCGTGAAATATTTCAACGCCTTCACTTCTTCACCGAATTTATCTTTTGTAATCAGCTCTGCGAGATACATCCCGGGTTTCCACCCCGATAGCCCTGTCAGCGGAACATCTTTTGATGACTCAGTATTGAAGGAAGATTCCGTCACTTTGGTTTCCCTTTCCCAGTTTTCAAAGCGGTCTTCATTCCTGAAGATGTCCATTGGAAAATCTCTTTCAAAAACGTCTTTCACCATGGTGAACGTGTCAGGCTCGTTCCACAGCCTTTTTCTCAACAACCGGTCAGGTTCTTTCAGCTTGTAAATTGAAACCGTTCCTTTGGCGTTTTCCGGTTGCCCGTTAAGGTTCTTTGTCGCGATTCGCAGCGTGTCGCTGACATCCGTGAACAGCACCTCATCGAGGCTGATTTCAGCTTGCAGCGCCACATAGCCAACGCTCGCCCGTGTTTCTCCACTTTGCGTTTCCCCGTTGACGTCAATGACGTCAGCGTGAACGGTATATGTAAAAACCGGTGATTGGTTTTTTGAAATCGTAAGGTCGGGAATTGCCTTGAACGTGATTTTGAAATTGCCATTCGCGCCTGTGGAAATAATTCCATTCGCAATTTCCATAGCGGGGCTTGGCGGGTAAATGCTTTTGTAGTACCACCACCAGAAAGGAAATCTTGCTTCGCGCGTAATGCGATACCGCACCTGCGCGTCCGAAAGATTGGCTCCCGCATAACTTATCGCAGAACCCTCCACCGTCACGGAATCGTTGAGCCGGAATGAGCCTGTGACAGGCTTGAATGTGACTTCAAACTTCGGCCGCTTGTAATCTTCAACGCGGAAATATTTGCTGCCTGTTTCCGTCCAGATCGTGAAGTTGCCGTTCAGCAATCCCTGCGGCAGCGCGAAGGTTCCGTTGAATGTTCCGAATTCATTCGTAGTGACTTTCAGTTCCGCCACCTTTTGATAATTCACGTCTTTCAATTCAATGGTTGCGGCATAATTTTTTCTGATCTGGCTGGTGTCGCCATTGCTTTGAATCACCAGTCCTTTGAAATAAACTGTTTGTCCCGGACGGTAAATGGCGCGGTCGAGGAAGAAAAAAGTTTTCGTAATCCACTTTTCTCTTTGCGGTTCGGGCTGCGCATACGTGTAAAATGAATTGTCTTCAAATAAATAATCATCCTTGTAAGTCAATTCGATGCGGATGGTTTCATGCCTGGCGGATGACGTGATGCGGAAATAGCCGTCTTTGTCCGTCTTGTATTTCCCCGCTTTCTCGAAATCATATTTCCGGGAACCGTAGTTGTATCTCTGGATGTAAGACATTACGGCAACATCGCTCAACGGCTTCCCGCTGGTGCGGTCGGAAACGTGGAAGTCAAGGGAGTTGTCAGCGTTTCTCCGGCTGATGTAGCTCAGGTTGGAAACAGACGCGGTTGCAACCGTTATTCCGCCTTCGCTTCTTGAAAAATCTTTAGTTGAGGAAACAATCAAGAAATATTTTCCCAGTTCAAGCGGAGGAATTTTTATTTCAACGCTGTGCGCGTTGTAATCCCTGGTGTCGAGCAAGGGCTGGCTCCATTCCTGAACCGCGGTTTTGCCGAGAACAAAGCCGAGCCTGTCCTCCATCCTCATGGATTCAACATCGCGGATTTCTTCCTGCGTCATCTTCACAGCGCGAATCCACGCTTCCTTCACATTCTGAAAATTTATCAATGCCCTGAACGGTTCACCCGGTACGTTCACTGATTCCACCTGCATGAACAGCGATTTATCGAGCAGTTGCTCCTTCAGCGCCTGGCAATTATTCCCGCCAAACGTATTGGGATAGCGCCTGATGACGTCCTCGCATTTGTCATAAGCGGCTTTCTTCATCCACTGGAATTGGCTTCCGTTTTCAGCATTGTACCTGCTGCCTTGCTCGAAGAGATGCTGCGCGATGGCATAGCCGACTCTGGATGAAATCGTGTCGAACTGAAATTTTTCTTCCAGCAGCCTCAGCGCGGTGAGGTAGAGGTTGTCTTTTGTTTCGCCCGTGGAATGTTGATGGACGAATTTCAATCTGAGCAAATCATCGTCAGCAAGCGGCAGTTTATTTTTATAGAGAAGATGAAAGCTGATTAGTTCTTGTAATATTCGCAGCGCCTGCAGTTCGAATGAGAGCGAATCTTTGCTTTCAATTTTCAGCGCTGCGAATTTTTCAGCATCCGCGAAGTAATCTTCTCCCTGAATAGTGAACTGATAGGCCGGTTTCGTCAATTCCGATTCGGAACTCATGAAAAATTCCAGCGCACGGTGCGCAACAAAATCGAAAAGGGTTGGTCGGAAATTTTTTGATCCATCGCCTCTGACTAAAACAGAATCGAAAATTCCGATGTCAGTGCGCTTCAGATTGTCCTCGTCTTTCAGCGATGCGAAATAAAGTCCTGATGTTTTGCTGACGAACTTGGCTGCATCCCAGGTGCGGATGTCGTCCGGGACAAATCCAGCCGTTTCTGTCCTGTTCAGGATTTGATGCCGGTATGTTTGATAATAGCGCCAGTAGGTGGTTGCTAAAATTGATTGCAGGACGGGTTTTGCGGGATATTCAATTTTCGGAAGATCCTTCTCCAGTTCGATGATGCTCTTCATCTGCGCATCTTCTTCATAAGTGTATTCGCTTCCCATCCTGTAGATGAGCGCCTTGATGATTTGGGCGTGGTTCTTCTCCTTCAGCGCCTGCTGATAAATCTTTTCCACAAACTGAATCGTGGACTTAGGCAAGCCCAGGTTGAAAAGCGAGTCAACCTGCTTCCACTGCTTGTCATAGGGGTCTCCAACTTTGAAATCCAATGAGTTCAGAGGTTTTGGGTCGTCAGGCTGCATCAATGTGATCGCTAAAGCTATGCCGGTTACAAGGAGCAATGACGGGATGAGAAATCGTTTCATAATGAGAATTTATTTCAGCGCAAAGGCGCAATGAAAATACAAAGAGAAAGATGCTTTTTGTTTTTGTTTCCATAAAAATTTAAAAAGCCAGTTCGCGAGGTTATTATTAGGGTGTGAGATTCTTCCCGACAGGATGGGATGCTTTGCAACCGCTCCGCAAAACCTCCGCTCAGAATGACGAATATTTATTTCATCATCGAATTACCGAATTACCGAATCACCGAATTATCGAATCAGCACATCACTCCCTCCCGATATTCCACCTCAAAAACGAAAACATCGCGATGTCAAAAATAAAATGAGCGATCATGGCGGCATATATTCCGAACAATTCATACAGGTAACCCAGTCCCGCGCTGATGATAACCATGAACAGCCCGTACATCATGATGGGCCAATTGAACGGATTGAGATACCCGTGCAGAAAAATAAAAAGCACCGCGGCAGGCCAGATACCGATGTGAGGCTGAACGGCACCCCGGAATAAAATTTCTTCTCCCACCGCAGCGCAAAATGAATAAAAGATGATATGCACGATGGTCGGGTTGATGGAAGCGATCAGCCCTGTGAAAAACAACCTCGAAGGCTTGAACCACGGGCTTCTCACGAGCACCAGCGCGAATATCACCGCAGTAACTCCAAAGAGCAAGCCTCTCAGCATCTGCATTTGCAATGATGCCCCTTCGGTGAAAAATACATTGACGGTCTTTTCCTGGAAGATATATATTGCTCCAAGCCCGATGGCGCTGAATCCGAACAGCGTGAACAAGCTGAGTAAAAAAAGCGTGCGTCTGTTGAACTTCAAGGTTTACGAAAGTAGGCAGATTTGAAAACTTCATGCAGCAGTGCTCTGCTCAAAGCATGAGGCTTTTCCGCAATCCCCCACCACAAATACTGCAGGCTGTGATTGCCCGGGTGGAATGGATACCTGCTATTTGCTGCCTGACCTCACCATTTCCTGGCACGCCATCAAAGAAGGCTATGACGGCAGGTTAAGGATCACCGCTTCCCGCTCTCCGAACTCAGTCCTCAGTTTTTGCCCGTTTAAACTCTTTTGTTTCGTCAAACAGCTTGCGGTAAGTGGCGTGCGTCTTGATGATGCGGGCACCGAGGTTTTCAGCCACCTTCATCATCTTGGGGTTGAAGTCGGCAATCCATGTAAGCTCGATGTCGTCCCATCTTAGCTTTGGTTGCACAACGTTGTTGGCAGCGATAACGATGCTGCCCTCAACACCCTTTCCCTGGAAATCAGGAATCACCCCGAAAACGAAACCAAACACCTTGCGGCACGTGCCCCTCCAGCGATGATACGCGAACTTCAGCTTGCCGTACCAATCCATCCTGCCGTTCACATATTTGAAGTATTTATTCAGTTCCGGCAGCATGAAGAAGATGGCGACAGGCTCATCTTTATGGTAGCCAAACCAAAATAAATAGTCAACGATGGCGGGCTTCATGGCCGCCATCAGCTTGGCGGCTTGCTCGATACTAAGCTCCTTCACCCCCGTTCTGCCCCCGAATGCCTTGTTATATATGTATCTGAAATCTTCCGTGAATTTGCCGATGCGTTTCATATCGAGGTGGCAAAACCAATAATCTTTGTCCTCCATCAGTTTTTCTGATTTCTCATAAAATTTTTTTGGACGAGGCTCATTCATCCCCAATCCGTAAGAATATTGGTAGAAATAAATTTTGAATCCGTAAGCCTCAAACAAATCTTTGTAATATGGAAGATTATAATTCATCTGGTAGGTTGGCTCGGTGAATCCGTCAATCAGCAAACCCCACCAGGCATTGCGCTCACCGAAGTTGATGGGACCATCCATCGCTTCCATCTTCCGCTCCTGCAGCCACCGCTTGCATTTGTCAAACAGCATGAACGCGGCCGCCTTATCGTTGATGCAATCAAAGAAGCCCATGCCGCCCGTAGGCTGTTCGTAAGTAAAAGCTTTGCTCTCGTTGATGAATGCCGCCACGCGCCCGATAGTTTTTCCGCTGCCATTTTTCAGCAGCCATCGTGCTGCCGTGCCGTGTTTAAAGAATTTGTTGCGTCCCGGGTCGAACACCTTGCGGATGTCGTCATCCAGCGGGCGGATATAGCTGGGGTCATTTTTGTAAAGTGGTATGGGAAACTTGATAAATTCTTCTCCGAGATCCGTGGTGGTGACTTCGATGAGCTGCATTTTCGGGCGCAAATGTAGCGATGATTGATGATTTCAGGATGGATGAAGAATCGTCAAATCATCATGATGAGTAAAGCGAAACACTCCAGCCTCTGCTCAGAAAGACGCACATGGTTTCACCCCAGCGTGAAAGAATGACGCTTCAATCAGAACTTGAAGATGATCCTGAAGTTGATCCTCCGATTCGTGAGATAATTCGGCACCGCGTAAACCGTGTTGCTGATGTCTTTGATCCAAACGTAAGAGATGGTATTGTTAACTCCGAGCAGGTTGTAAACTTCAAGTGTCGCCCAGATGGATTCAAAGTGGCGGAAGAAATTTTTAGGAGGCAATTCTTTCCTGTTCTTATCATACAACTGTGCTGAAAAACCAATGTCAACCCTGCGATAGAATGGAATTCTCAGCACATCATTATAACGCTCCTTGTCGGGAGGACCAAATGGCAATCCGGTAGCGAACACGAGGTTGAGATGCACCTTGAACCATTTCACTTTGGGCAAGTAATCCTGGAAAAAAAGGTTAAACCCTACCCGCTGATCGGTGGGGCGCGGAATATATCCGGGGTAAATTTCTGTCGTGTCGGCAATATCATCGGGATTGACGGAGCCGGGATACACCCGCGTTCCGGTTGAATCATAATAAGCAGTGTAGTGATCGCCTTCGATATCTTCTTGTGTTGACATGATGGACATGCTGATCCACGATTCGGCATCTTCCACCAATTCGCCATGCAGCCGGAAGTCAACACCGGCAGCATATCCATGAGCCTTATTTTCACCGAAATAACGGATGAGCACATTATCATATTCATAAGGCACAAGGTCCCATAAATATTTATAGTAAACCTCCGTGACGAATTTGAATTTCCGGTTCCACGCTTTGAAGTTGAGGTCAACACCGGCCACAGCGTGAAGTGACTTTTGCGCCTGCAAATCCATGTTGACGTTTCCATCGAGGTCGCGCATCTCGCGGTAGAACGGAGGCTGCACATACATTCCTGTTGCCGCATGGAACACCAGGTCGCGGTTCGTCTTAGGACGATAGCCGAACTGAATGCGCGGGCTTGCCACCCATTCTTTGTTCACGTCCCACCACGTGAGTCGCGCGCCATAGGTGAGGGTTGTCCGTGATTCTTCTCCGAACGACCATGTATCCTGCACGTAAGCATTGATGCGATTGGAATTTAGATTGATTTCCGATTTCAGCACGCTGCTGATCAAAACCTCTTCATCGCTGTATGGCAGGGAATATCCTGCCGAGTCAAGCACTTCCCATTCATTGAGGCGGTCTTCAATGATTTCATGCTGGTAAGTCAGTCCGAATTTCAAATTATGATCTCCTTTGATGAAATACCCCTTGAATGCGCCCGCTGCCACCAACGACTCCATGTCGTTGCGGGTGTAATCGTGAAGGGCGCCCACACCAAGGCTATAGCGCGTTTGCCCGAAGTTTTCATTGCCGAAGTCCGATTCCACTTCATCGAGCCAGTACTCTCCGAGGATGTCGAATGCTTCCGATTCCACGGACGTATAGACCGAGCCAACCCACTTAAACCCAAGATGTTCGCTGATTCGGTGATTCACTCCAATGCCGGTCATAAAAGTCCGGTAAGAATCCTCCTCCTTCCCATCGAAATAGACCGTAAGCCGCAGCACATTATTCACCACTCCAAACGTAGTTTCGCGGTCAACGGGCTTGAACACGAAGCGGTTCATGGCAAAGTTGGTGATCCATTCGATGTCAGTTCTTGTGTTTATTTTATAAGTGAGGTATGATTGCACATCGGTGAACGAAGGACTGTATTCGCCTTTCGTTTCCAAGCTTTTCAGCAGATATTGGCTCGACTTCTGGCGAACTCCGAGCAGATAAGTAAACTTATCTCTCCTGTCACTTCCTTCCAGATGAAATGAGCCACCCAGCAAACCCAACTCCAGCGAGCCTTTGAACTCCTTGGGTTTTTTGTAACGCACATCAAGCACCGATGACATCTTGTCGCCATACTTGGGCTGAAAACCTCCCGATGAGAAATATACCGAACTCACAAGGTCGGGATTGATGAAACTCAACCCTTCCTGCTGCCCGGAACGGATTAAGAAAGGACGATATACTTCAATATCGTTGACATAGACAAGATTCTCATCAAAATTTCCCCCGCGCACCGAGTAGGTGCTGCTCATCTCATTCGTGGATGAAACTCCAAGCGCTTGCGCAGCGAGCGCAGCCTCGATGCTCGCAAATGGAGTGGGAAGCCTCTCAATGTCCTTTGTTTCAATAACCACCCCGCTGGCTTCATTGCGGACAGCTTCCTTGTCGCTTATCTCCACCGTTTCCAGCGTGATTCCAGCATAAAGAACCATGTTCAACTCTTTGGTTTGTCCGGGCTTCAGTGAAATCCGCTGCGTGTCGCTTTGAAAACCGATGTATGAAAAAACAAGCCTGAGGTCTCTTCCCGCAGGCAGGCTGAACCGGTAATTTCCGGCTGTGTCGCTGCTCGTGCCGGTCGCGCTGTTATCCAACAAAATGATATTGACGCCAATTAAAGGGTCACCGGACTGGTCTGTAAGTTTCCCGAAAACAGTCGCCTCCTGGCTGAAGCCTGCGATGGAAAATATGCAAAACAGAAGGCAGGCAGGGATTTTCAGCATATCCATCCGAAACGGGCATCAGGCATAAATAGTATTGGCATCAGCGTGTTTCAGGCTGGAAATGGTCTTCATTGGCTTGGGCGACTTGAAAACGCTGTTTCCCGCCACCAGCACGTTCGCGCCTGCCTTCAATATTTCCTTTGCATTCTCCACCCCTACCCCGCCATCAATTTCGATCAGCGCCTTTGACTTGGTCGCTAAGATGAGCGCTTTCAGTCTGCGGATCCGGTTTAGCGTACCGGGAATGAATTTCTGCCCGCCCCATCCCGGGTTCACCGACATCATGCATACCAAGTCAATATCAGGCAGAATATCCTCTAACTGATTTACGTTCGTGTGGGGATTGATCGCCACTCCCGCTTTCATGCCCGCTTCCTTGATGAGTTGAACGGTTCGATGCAGATGAGGACAGGCTTCGATATGAACTGAAAGGATATCGGCACCTGCGCTTTTAAAATCAGCGATAAATTTTTCCGGCTCGACAATCATCAGGTGAACATCAAAACTTTTCTTTGTATAAGCACGAACGCTGCTGATAACCGGAGGACCAAAAGTAATATTGGGAACGAACCTTCCATCCATCACGTCAATATGCACCCAATCCGCCTCGCTTTCGTTGACCATTTTAACTGCTTCCCCGAGATAGGCGAAATCGGCTGACAAGATAGAAGGAGCCACAAGGTGTTTCATGCGGCTAAATTAAGGATATTAAAAAAACGAATTGAAATGGATCGGCTTAGTAAGACCGCTCAAGAGTTCCGCTCCATGCCGGCAAACCGGACATCAGCGCATAAACGCGTCTGAAGCCCATTTCCTCCATCAATCTCATGACGGTTTCACTGCGTTCGCCATTCCGGCAATAAATGAAATAAGGGCGGCTCCTGTCGAGGAATGCAAGCACCCGTGTAAACTCCGGGCTTTCGTTGTCATAGTTAACGGAACCGGGGATATGCAATTCCTTGTACTCTTCCTCGCTGCTGAGGTCAATCAGCTTCGGCCTCTTCGAATTGCGAAGCTTCAGCTTGAATTCGCTGTAAGAGAGGCTTTTTATCTCTTTAGAAAAAATAGAGAAAAGGGAATGTGCAGTTTGTGTTGCTGTTTGCATTGAAATGAGCGGCATTTGGTTGAGTTTTATGTTGTGTACGTAAATTCACGTAACAATGTTTGGTTTACGTTCCCTCAACTCCGGATGGAAAACTACGATGTATTACGTAGTGATGTCAGGAAGGATATGCACAGATCATTCAACTGCTGTATTTTAAAGAGTACTTAAATACTTAACGTAATGTAGTTTTAAAAATGAAAACGAGCCGTTTCAAAAAACTCCTGGGATGAGTGATTTCCTGTAAGGAGGATAATTGCTGAATTGAGCTTTATACCATTTATGATGAGAGAGCGCCCTGGGAATCAGGTTGGCTGCTGTCCACAGGGCAAACGACAGCCCCGCAAGCGACCATGTTGCCATCGCCCAGCCAAACCATTCGATGATCTCGCCCAAATAGTTCGGTGATGAAATCCATTTGAACCAGCCGCCTTCAGGGATTTTGTATTCGCCTTTTGCAGTTCCCTTTCGAAGATTGAAGAGAACATTGTCGGAAGTGAAATTGATGAGAAAACCTATGATGAAAAGTAATATGCCGATGATGAACCTCCAGTCGGCAAGCCATGCCATTTCGTAATTTAGCTTGAATACTCCGAGATAGTATCCATTAAAAAATCCATTCATCACGTTGAAAAAAACTGCTGAAATGCAGATCATCAGCGGCATCCGCTTTGACTTATCAGGAATCCGCAACGGGAAAATGATGCTGCGGTTGAGATAGTGCGCCATCCACAATCCGAAAAAAACCCAGTTCACTGTACCCTTTTCACCGCCTTGTAAAAAAAAATATGTGAAAGCAACGGGAGAAGCGATCTCCATGATTACCCAACCGAGCGCATTATTGATGGAAGGTCCCCACCCTTTTCTCATGTGCCGTCCGTAAGGCGCTGTGAGCTTGAACAACAACATGAAGATGACAAGCGAAAGAATTATCCAGGCGTAAACAAGGATTTTGAAATCCGGGACGGTCATCGCGTTTAGGAACGCGAATTTAGTTCCTGATTATCGCAGATTGCAATTTGATTTCTTCAATCAAAATTTTATTGGCTGCCTGAGCGTCAGGAATCTGAATGAAACTTCCGGAACCTTTTTCCGCCATTTTGCGCATCATCTTCAATGCATCTTCATCCTGCCCAAAACCAACTACCGACAATATCACGCCATCCTTAGCTTTTTGTTTAACCAGCGTGTATAAATCGCTTTCAGAATAATTCGGGCCATTGAAAACACCGTCAGTGGCAATGATAATTTGGTTGTTGCCGCCCGGAATCAGGTTCTGCTCCGCAACATCATAAGCCGTCTGCAATCCTTTCACGCCATTGGTCATTCCGCTTGCCGTGAGCGTATCAATCATTGAAACGATTTTCCCTTTGTTGGTTGCAACGGTTGGAGTAAGCAACACGGTTGCTTTTGTAGAATAAGTTACAACCGATATGTAGTCAACACCCCTGAGAACCTTCGCAAGGTTTTTCATTGACGTTTTAAGAAGGGGAAGCTTGTCCGGTTTCTTCATGGATGACGAAACATCAATAAGAAACACGATGTTATTGGGAACATATTGGCTCAACGGAAGCGCATCATTTGCCGCCATGATGGTTCTTGCCGGCAACTCCTTCGCTTCCGCTTTTTCCAAAGCAATCACATCTTCCGCTTTCACATCTTCCGTTTTTTGAGCAGTAGTCTTTCGTGGCTGAGGTGACACTGAATCAAGAACAAGCGCCAACTCGTCAACCCTGTCCAATTTCGGAGCAAACCCCGGGCACGACATGTAAGCATTGGGATCAAGCGACAGAATATTACCCTTAACAGTAAGTTTTATCGGCATATTACTCTCGCCTGTATATAGGTCCAGGCTTTTCTGAAACTCCCCTGTTTCAGAGGTGAAATAATAAATGAAAACCGTATCACTCTCTCCAGGTTTGATTTTTCCCTGCGGCAGCCCGGCAAAAATATCGTTTCGCTTGAAGGTTGGCAGAAACATTACCTCCTTCGGGCTGGTGTTGGTGAACTTGAACGCTGCTGGCGGATTGTTCCATTGTGTCACTTGACCATAATCGTAAATTTCATGCTCGAACCTGATTCCTTGCTTTTGAGAAAAAACGTTAAGGCAAGCTGCGAGGAAAATGATAGTCATCAATTTTTTCATGCTTCTCTTTTTGCGTTCATTCTGTTCGATCAAACATCAAGCCCTTTTTTTGTCAATAACCGGATCGCTGGCGTTCAGCGGGTCCTGATTTAATGTTCTCTTTATCGAATCGAATAAATGAGGTAATTCTTCCCTGAACTTCAGTGGAGTTTCAAAAAAACGCTCCACCGCCACCGCCCATAACTCATCAGCATCACCTCTTTCAGAAACCATTACGGGAACAGAAGCAATTTGATGCCCTCCATTGTGAGCATATTTCTTCAATGCTTCCATATTTTCATAAAATTCATCATCCATTTCTTCCTCGATCGCATGCAACTTCAACGCATGCGCCATCTCGTGCAGTCCGAGGTTTACGCCATCCTCCGGAAAAAGATACCCTTTCTCAAAGTGGCGCCAGGAAAGGTGAATCAATCCGCGGCTGGAAACATGCCCTCTTAATTTCATCCTGAAGCCCCTGTAATGGTAAACATCAGGATAAACGCAGATCCTGTGAAAATAGCGCAGGCGATAGTAGCGAAGCCCGAAAGTCAGTTGAATAGCGCTTGCACCAATCAGAGCTTTTATGTGATTGTTAAGCGCAAGTCCATCCATGGGGATGAAAAGCTTGCTTTTCAGAAAGAGCGCCAGCCTTGTTTCAAACCGCTTCTTGTTTTCGTTATCAAGTTTTTGGTAGTAGCTGAAATGAGAAGCGATTATTCGCATTATTGAAGGGTCGCTTCTTACGGGAAAAATTCCATGCCACCACTCTAAAAAGCCTTCGATGCGAGGCTCCACCTTCCAATGCCAGAAGATTGTGTAGAAAATGTAAAATATTGCAGCGAGAATTGCGATTAAACCGATTTCCAACTCCACCTTCTAAAGATTACTTTCCCTTCCACACCGGCTTTCTTTTCTCAGCAAACGCCTGCAAGCCTTCGGCAGCATCTTCGGTTTGTAAAACTTGTTGCAACATGCCGAGGAGGAATTGGTGTTGTTTTGATGTTCCTACGCTTTTCAATTCATCCCACGCTTTCAAGCCAAGGCGGATGGCGGATGGCGAAAGTGTTTTGATTTCTTCAACGAGCGCATTTACCGCATTATCCAAAACTGCATGTCCAACCACTTGTGTTGCCAGTCCGAATTTCAACGCTTCATCTGCCGAAAGTGATTTTGCTCTCATGCAATAATCCAACAGTTGCCTTGCTGACATAACCGGAGCAAGGCTTGCCATTACTTGCATGGGCCAGATACCTCTTTTCACTTCCGGTAAACTGAATTGAACGTTCTTTGAAACAATCACATGCGTGCATCCGCACACGATGAGATGCGCGCCTGCAAACACATTGCCATGTACGCGGGCAATGCAGGGTTTGTGCAAATGTGCGAACGCATCGCCCAGCGCAACCTGCGTTGGCGGTTCGGGAATCGTTGATTTCTTTTCATCAGTTGCTCCGGCAAACGCTTTCAAATCAGCGCCCGCGCAAAACACATCGCCATTTGCTCTAATCACCACCGCCCACACGTCATTGTTGTAATGCGCATAGTTCAGCGCGTACACAATCTCGTTCATCATCACCGGGTTCATCGCATTTTTTTTCTCCGGCCGATTCAGCGTGATATTGAGTACATGGTCATTCTCTTCGACTATCAGGTAGAGAAAAGTTTGAGAGGGAAGATTTTTTGTTTGTTCGGAAGAGTAAGTCGGCATCGGTTAAGACTGTTTTTAGCTCCCTTCCTTTGGGGAGGAATTGGAGTGGTGAAATTACTTCGTATCCCATCTAAAACGCTATCAATATCGTTGTAAACTTCCTGATTTGAAAATCCATAAGGAGCAGATTCGATAATTCGGTGATTCGGTGATTTCATTCAGTCATCGAATTATCGAATCAGCGCAGCGCTTTCACAATCATGTCTTCAATAACGTTTACCAAAGCGAGCGGCTGCAGCTTGCGCCACAGAAGCTTGTTCATCCCGTTGCCGAAGTTGATGTAATAGTGCAGCTTGCCCTGGCGCATCTCGCCCAGCACATGGTCGCGGAAGTTGATGGCAGCGATCCAGCCGCCTTCTTCTTTGATATCGTCATACCACTCTTCGTAATAGCTGTCGTCTGAGCAATGAAAGTTTAATACGTTCTCCCCAAGCAGGATGAATTTGCAGATGCCGTTTTTCACCATGCTGTCAATGATCTGGCGCTTAACATACATGATGTCATTATTGATGCAGTCGTTCCACTCGCCAATGAATTCGATAATGGCGAATTGGCTGGCATAGTCGGCATATAATACTTTCAGATAAAGGGTGTTCGAGCCGATGTCATCCCACTGCGGATGAATACAGTAATTGTAAATCTGGTTGCGGTAAGCCATCTCATCATACTCGCGTCCGAAGAAAGGTGATCGCTCATCCTCGGATGCAACGTAATAATCCCGCCAGTTATAATAGGGTTCGATTTGATGCATCAGGATTAAAATTCCAAAATCCGGAAATCAAAATCCATTTTATTTTGACAGCGTGAAGGTTCGAGATTACCGCAGAGGCTCCAATTGAATGACGAACCACAAGGTGCAACATACAGAGCACCTATTCGGGACATGTTCAGAAATCTGTTTACCTATGGAAATTCTTATCTTTAAAAACAAAACTTTCATCATGGAAACCATCACATCATCATTAGCTATGGAGTTGGAAGAACGCTATGGCGCGCACAACTACCATCCCCTGCCGGTGGTGCTGAAAAAAGGGAAAGGCGTTTATGTGTGGGATACGGATGGGAAGAAATACTATGATTTTCTCTCCGCCTATTCAGCCGTCAGCCAGGGACATTGCCATCCCAAAATCCTGAAGGCGCTGCATGAACAGGCGGACACGCTCACGCTCACCTCACGAGCTTTTCACAATGACGCGCTGGGTGAATTTGAGAAATACATCTGCGGATATTTTGGCTACGAGCGTGTGTTGCCCATGAATACGGGCGTGGAAGCTGTTGAAAGCGCCATCAAACTCGCCCGCAAGTGGGGCTATGAAAAAAAGGGGATTCCCGGAAATCAGGCTAAGATTATTTTCTGCGAAAACAATTTCCACGGCAGAACCACCACCGTGATTTCGGCCTCCACCGATGCTGATTCGCGCAACAGCTTCGGTCCGTTCATGCCGGGGTTGGTGGTGATTCCTTACAATAATGCCGCAGCCCTCGAAAAGGCTTTGCAGGATGATACCGTATGCGCGTTCATTGCCGAACCTATCCAGGGAGAAGCAGGAGTGTTCGTTCCCGGTGATGGTTATCTGAAAAGCGCTTATGACCTGTGCAAAAGCGCCAACGTGCTTTTCATCGCGGATGAAATACAAACCGGACTCGGCAGAACGGGAAAGATGCTATGCTGCGATTACGAAGGCGTAAGACCTGATTTATTGATTCTTGGAAAAGCGTTGGGCGGAGGAGTCCTGCCGGTTTCCGCAGTGCTGGCTGATGACGAGGTGATGCTGTTGCTGAAGCCCGGACAGCATGGCTCCACGTTTGGCGGAAATCCGCTTGCCGCCCGTGTCGCCATTGCCGCCCTTGAAGTGATTAAGGAGGAAAAACTCGCGGAGAACGCCTTCAGGCTCGGAAACATTTTCCGGGAAGAATTGAAGAAAATAGAAAGCCCGGTGATAAAAGATATCCGGGGAAAAGGATTGCTGAACGCCATCACCATCCAATCAGACCAGCCCAACGCAGCTTGGAATTTATGCCTGAAATTGATGGACAACGGCTTGCTTGCGAAACCTACTCATGGAGATAAGATTCGTTTCGCCCCGCCATTGGTCATTACGGAATCGCAGTTGGAGGAGTGTGTTGAGATAATCGGGGATACGGTGAGGGAGTGAGAGTTTCTATTCCAGAGCAACACGCATTTAAATCAGTTTGATTATCAAACCCTTTCATTGCCGTTGGCTTCAGCCAACGGTTTAAGAATTGAGAAATGAACAAGGCTTTAGCCAAATTTTTTTGTTTTTGGCAAGGTTGGGCTAAAGCCCATCATGCTCGTCCTTTTCATCTCCGTTGGCTGAAGCCAACGGCAATGAAGCTATCCAACATTCCCAAAAGGATTTTCTTACAGCCGAACAACTAAGGGACTTAGTTGAACGCAACAAGGAGTTTGAAAAAAATCCCAATGAAGGCGTCAGTTGGAAAACTGTAAAACGCCAAATCAGAAATGGCAAATGGCGCGCGCTCTGAAGTTTCGCAAACTTCGCCATCCAAGACATTGGTGAAGCCTACGATTGGTATGAAGACAAAAGAACAGGATTAGGCGAAGAATTTCTTCTTTCAGTTGAAGACAGCCTCGACACAATCAAACGAAACTCTGAATTGTTTGAAGAAAAATATCCTCAAATCCGGAAATGTAACCTTCGAAGATTCCCTTACTCCCGAAACAAGTGTAAAAAACGAATTGTGATCGGTCCGAAGGACTCCGGACTCC
>CAZCXH010000064.1:0-24927 GCA_964502525.1 uncultured Chitinophagaceae bacterium | reverse complement strand
AATTGCACAATGCTCGGCATGCCGGTATATCGTCAAACCTGCTGTCAATTCCGGTCAGCCCCATGATTTCAATGAACTGTACGCTTAAATAAGGAAACAAAGATAAAAGTTCCGTGGGGATAGTTTTAAGCCTGAAGTTTGAAGTTTGAAGTTAAGTTTGGCAAAATAGGTTTACGAAAAGATGGTTGTTAATATTGGAATAATTCGCGAAGGCAAGGTGCCGCCAGACTCACGGGTAGCCCTATCTCCAAAAGAGTGCACGCAACTATCCGATAAGCTTCGCGGATTGATCATAAAAGTGCAGTCGTCACCAAGCCGTTGTTTTTCGGATAAGGAATTTGCCGATGAAGGAATCCGCGTTGTGAATGAAGTCAGCGACTGTGAGATTTTGATGGGGGTAAAAGAAGTTCCTGTTGAGCAACTTATTCCAAACAAAACTTACCTGTTCTTTTCACACACCATTAAGAAGCAGCCGCATAACCGGAAACTCATGCAGGCAGTGCTGAAGAATAAAATCAGGCTCATAGATTACGAATGTTTGACGGATGAGAAAGGAATTCGCGTGATTGCCTTCGGCAGGTGGGCTGGAATCGTTGGCGCGCATAACGGATTTTTCACCTGGGGAAGGAAAACGGGAAAGCTGCCTTTGAAACGGGTGATTGAATATAAGGACTTTGCCGCGCTAAAAGAGGATTACAGGAAAATCACCGTTCCGCCTCTGCGAATCGCCATTACCGGTGACGGCAGGGTGGCGAATGGCGCTGTGGAGGTGATGGAATTGCTGAAGGTAAAGAGAGTGGGGCCCGATGATTATTTGAGGAACACATTTGAAGGGATTGCAGTTTTCACGCAACTAAGCCCTAAGGATATTTACAGCCATAAAGCAGGAAAGCCTTTCGATTTGCAGGAATTTTTCAAAATGCCGCAGGATTACGATTGTGATTTCAAAAAATGGTATTCAAGAACAGATTTGCTCATGAATGCCATCTACTGGGACCCTAAAGCTCCGCGCTACTTCTCATTGGATGAGATGCGCTCACCGGATTTCAAGATTAAAACCATTGCCGACATCTCCTGCGACATTAACGGTTCGGTCCCCGCCACATTGCGCTCAACAACAATTGCCGATCCGGTGATGGGCTACGACCCGCAAACACAAAGAGAAGCTGCTCCATTTCAACCTCACACGGTTGACATCATGGCGATTGACAATCTCCCTAACGAACTGCCGCGTGATGCGTCACAAAGCTTTGGGGAGATAATGGTTAATATCGTTGTTCCTGAATTACTCAAACCTCAAAGTGATATGATTGAGCGGGCAACGATTGCGAAAGAAGGAGTCTTAACCGCAAGGTATGAGTATCTGCGCGACTATGTCAAGGGGAAATAATCAATGCGTGGTGGTGAGCGATTTCCTTTTGACCTTCCTTCCCGGATACGCCTTCAGCGCCTCCTCCAAGCAATCCATCGCTTTTTCCAAATCATCATTTTTAAGCACATAAGCGATCCGCACCTCATCTTTTCCTAATCCGAGAGTGGCGTAGAATCCTGTTCCGGGCGCAAGCATCACGGTCTGATTTTCATGCTCAAACGATTCGAGCAGCCATTGGCAGAATTTGTCGCTGTCGTCAACCGGCAATCGAACCTGCGCGTAAAATGCTCCTCCGGGGTTCGGGCAAACAACACCCGCCATTTTGTTCAGCCGCTTCACCAAAAGATCCCTGCGTGAAGAATACTCCTCTCTTACTTTCTCAAAGTAGTCTTTGACCACATCCACCGCTGCCTCGGCTGCAACCTGCTCTATGGTAGGAGGGCTGAGCCGCGCCTGCGCGAATTTCAAAGCGGTTTCCAAAACCTTTTTGTTGCGCGTCACCAATGCCCCTACCCTTGCACCGCAGGCTGAATAGCGTTTTGAAATCGAATCAACAACCACCGCATTTTCATTAATGCCTTCCAAATTCAATATGGAGAAGTGCTGTTTCCCATCGTAACAGAATTCACGATATACTTCGTCCGCGAACAAAAACAAATCATGCTTTTTCACCAAATCGCGCAGTTGCAGCAATTCCTCCTTTGAATACAAATAGCCGGTGGGATTATTAGGATTGCAAATCAGAATCGCTTTTGATTTCGATGTAATAAGCTTTTCAAATTCGATGATTGGCGGCAGCGCAAAATTGTTTTCTATATGCGAGGTGATTGGCTTGATAACAATATCCCCGGCAACAGCAAATCCATTATAATTAGCATACAGCGGTTCCGGTATGATCACTTCATCGCCTGCATCGAGACACGATAGCAATCCGAACAAAATCGCTTCGGAACCTCCTGTTGTGACAAGCAAGTTGGTATAATCAATCTGGATACCATTGGATTGATAATACCGGGCGAGTTTTTTTCTGTATGACTCTGTTCCTGCTGAGTGCGAATACTCAAGCACCTTCTGGTCAAAGCGATGCACAGCATCAATTATCTCCTTCGGAGTTTCAATATCCGGTTGCCCGATGTTAAGGTGGTAAATTTTTCTGCCAGTTTGCTTCGCTTTTTCAGCAAACGGCACCAACTTCCTGATGGGCGAAGCCGGCATCCTTGCGCCTTTGTTGGAAATTTTAGGCATAAAAAAACTCTGTGGCGAAATTACCACAGAGTTTGTTTAGAACTGAGGTTGAATAGGATCAATACGGCCCATTCACATCATTCACGATGGAAGGAACCCTCTCCGGTACGCCATTCTTTTTTGACATTTCTGCATCCTTCCCAATCACGTTGCCTTTAATGAAAATTCTTTTGCCGTCAGCACCGGCATTGGAGGTAACGGTGATAGCCTTGTTGAAGTTGCCCGGCCTGCCTTGAGTATTGTATTTCGCGGTGATTTTGCCCGTTTCTCCCGGCATCACCGGCTCCTTTGACCAAAACGGAGTGGTGCATCCGCACGAAGCTTTCACGTCAGTAAGTATGAGTTTTTCAGTTCCAGTGTTTTTAAAAACAAAATCAACTGAAGCGTCATCCCCTTCATTGATGTCGCCAAAGTCGTAGGTCTCAAATTCAAAGGCAATGGTTGGCACAGGTTCAGCAGCGGCAGGCACATCTTGCGCGTTTGAAACTAAGCCGCCAAACATCATGATCGCAGTAATTAATAGTGAGTATTTCATAGCTGGTGTTTTTAATGATTTTTTATTCGTCAGCAATTGGTGAAGATGATTTTTCCGGGTTTTTCCGGGTTGATTCACCATTGCTGATCACATTTCCCTTTATAAAAATCCGCTTCACTTCTTCACTGGCATTTGAAGTGATCGTCAGTGACTTGTTAAATGTACCTGACTTGCCTTTTGTGTCATAAGAAGCGCGTATCACCGTCTTTTCTCCGGGCAGTACCGGCTCCTTTGGCCAGGAAGACGAGGTGCAAGAACAGGATCCCACCACATCCAGTATGATCAGGTTCTTTGTGCCGGTATTGGTGAGCGTGAAATCAACGGATGCTTCCTCGCCTTCCTTCACGTTTCCGAAATCATGCTTCTCGAATTCAAAGGTCATGACTGCCGCATCCTGCGCACCGGCAACAAATGTCCCAAGAAGCAAACTTGCGACAAGTAATAATGTCTTATTCATGTGTTTACAAATTTAATAAACAAATACGACTAAAGCACCTCCCTGTATTGTTAAAAAGGGTTAATGGTATGGTCAAAGATGATGCCAGACAAGTCCTTCAAAAATTTCACGTTATTAATAACTCAGGGGCCATTACCCGAGTTTGCGAAGATAAATCCAGTCCCGAAATTATGCAGAAAATCTTGAAAATCAATAAGTTGCAAAATAAAGTCAAAAATCCATCCTAAAATTTCTAACGGGCTATTATTTCTTAAATATGCCTGGTTTAAAGCCCTTTTGTGACAGGCTATTGAGTAGAACAGAGTGCTTATAGAGCTTTAGCCAAGGCCTGCAAAAAAAACCGCGAACCGCTGCTTTAACAAACATTAACTATTAAAATATGTTTCAAAATGAGGCTCTCCGTTTTGTTATCAATTCGTTCTTGCAGATTATTATTATTGCTTTCCCAATTAAACCACCACCTGCAAAGCAGGTGGATTTAAAATGCAAGCACCCGTAGGGTGCTCCCCGCACGAGCCATCGCTTCTGTCAGCGCATGAAGGAAGCAAGAGCCAGCGCGGAAGGCATAGCCGAAAGAACATAACCACCGCCAAAGGCGGTGGGTTTTTAATTTGAACTAAAAACCTTAGCCATGCTCACAACCAAAAGCAAATACCTCAGCCTCGGATTACTCTTGTTGTCCGCTATTCTTGTTTCCAATTGCAACAAAGCCCAAAAGCCTCCGCTGAAAATTGATCCAGCGTTCACCGGCTATGTCGCAGCTTTCACATCGGGCCTGATTGTCAATGAATCGCCCATCCGCATCCGGCTGATGGAGGAGATTGCCAATGTTGACCTTGACAAGCCTGTTGCCGATGCCTTGTTCAGGTTCACACCGGAAATAAGCGGCAAGGCTTATTGGGTGGACAACAAGACCATTGAATTCCGCCCGGAAAAAAGGCTGCCATCCGGCAAGCTGTATGATGCAGAATTCTATCTGTCGAAGGTGAAAGACGTGCCCGCAAGCCTTCAGACGCTCCGCTTTCAGTTTGAAACCATGCGTCAAGCCATCTTCGTCTATTTTGAAGGAATCAAAACATATAATGTCAACGACCTGAAGTGGCAGAAGGTGTTGGGCAAGCTGCAAACGGCTGACGTTGCCGGTGATGAACAGGTGGAGCAGGCATTTGCCGCGCTGCAAAACGGCAAGGCAATGCGCGTAACGTGGGATCATGCCGGTGACGGAAAAATGCACGGCTTCACGGTTGACAGCGTGCTGCGCACCGATGACCCGCAGCAACTGGTATTGCAATGGAAAGGCGCTCCGGTGGGCATTGATGAAAACGGGGAGAAGGTAATTGACATTCCTCCTCTCGGAGATTTCAAAGTCGTTGAAGTCAACATCATTCAGCAGCCCGACCAATACATCGAAATTTTCTTTTCTGATCCATTGAAAGACGGGCAAGACCTCATCGGCCTTATCACTCTGAGTTCAGGTGCAGAGGTGAAATTGGTGGTCAATGAAAACCAGGTAAAGATGTATCCGGTGTCCCGTCAAACCGGCTCGATGGATGTTATTGCCGAACAAGCTGTCAGGAATTCCGGGGGCTACCAGCTTAAAGAAAAATTTTCAAGAACCATCACTTTCACCAGCATCCAACCCGACCTGCAATTGGTGGGTAATGGCGTCATCCTTCCGAATACCAACGGGCTCATCTTCCCATTCAAAGCGGTGAACCTGAACGCGGTCAACGTGAGGATTGTGAAAATTTTTGGCGACAACATCGCCCAGTTCCTGCAGGTGAATCAACTGGACGGCTCGCGCGAGATGAAGCGTGTCGGAAGGCTTGTGCATCAATCAGAGATTCCGCTGAAGGCCGGCAAGGCTATAGACTACGGCAGTTGGAACACGTTCTCACTGGACTTATCCAAAATGATTCAAGCCGAGCCGGGCGCCATCTACCGGGTGCAAGTCTCCTTCAGCAAGAAACATTCGCTCTATCCCTGCGATGACAGCGATGCCCAAGAAGATGAACCGGAGATTCCTGACTTCAACAGCGAAGAATCATACGACCGCCCGGACAATTATTACAATTATTATGATGATTTCGATGACGAATATTACGGCTATCGCTATTGCGGTCGGTTCAACTGGGACGAAAAAGACAATCCATGCAAAACATCATATTATTTAACCAACGAACATTTCATCACGCGAAACGTGCTTGCATCTAACCTCGGCATCATCGCCAAAGGAGGAAACAGCGACACGCTGCTCGTTGCGGTGACTGACATCAAGACAACCAATACGCTGTCAGGTGTTGAAGTGGAAGCCTACAATTTCCAGGAGCAACTAATCGGCAGGCAAACTACCAACGCCAACGGATTCGCGCTGCTTCATCTCGATAAAAAACCGTTTCTGTTGATTGCCAAACAGGGAAATCAGAGAGGCTACCTGCGCGTGGATGATGCCTCGTCTTTGTCGCTGAGCATGTTCGATGTGGGCGGGCAGCAAAATAAGGAAGGCGTGAAGGGCTTCATCTATGGCGAGCGCGGAGTGTGGCGCCCCGGTGATTCATTGTATTTATCCTTCATCCTTGAAGACAGAAATAAAGTGATACCCGCCAGCCATCCGGTGGTGCTTGAATTATACACTCCGGAAAATCAGTTGTATGAAAGAAAAGTAAAGACCTCTTCACTGAACAAATTTTACGATTTCAGAACAGCCACCGATCCAAATGCGCCAACCGGAAACTGGCTGGCGAAAGTGAAAGTAGGCGGCTCGGCTTTCACAAAAACCATCCGCATAGAAACGGTCAAGCCCAACCGTCTTAAAATAAACCTCGATTTTCATGCAGACATCATCAGAAACACGGACACCAGCCGCGGTGATCTCGAAGTGAAATGGCTGCACGGAACCGTGGCAAAAGACCTGAAGGCGGATGTGGTGGTGACGATGAGCGAGGGAAAAACAAGTTTTAAGGATTATCCCGGCTTTGTATTTGATGATCCCTCAAAGAAATTCGAATCGGAAGAGGAAAAGATCTTTGATGGAAGACTGGATGCAAAAGGCAAAGCCGTTGTGAAGCCGGAATTCGCGGTTGACGCCAACGCTCCGGGAATGCTGAACGCAAGCTTTGTCGTCCGCGCTTTCGAGCAGGGCGGTGACTTCAGCGTTGACCGCTTCACCATCCCCTACTCTTCTTATCGCGGCTATGCCGGTTTGAAAATTCCGGAAGGCGAAGGTTGGAATGGCGCTTTGTATTCCAATGAACCCAACGTGATTCCCATTGTCACGGTGGATGAAAACGGCAAGCCCGTTGACCGGAAAAATGTTAAAATAGAAATATACAACGTAAGCTGGAGGTGGTGGTGGGACCGCTCTTCCGAGGATGACCTTGCGAGGTATATCGCAAACAATTATGCAAGCAAAATCAAAACTGACTACGTCAATACGGTGAATGGCAAAGCAATGTATGAAATGAAGTTCGACAGCGAGTATTGGGGCAGGCGGTTTGTGAAAGTGACCGACACCGAAACCGGTCACAGCGCGGGGCAGGTTTTTTATGTGACCTACAAAGGCTGGTGGAATAATGCAGACGATGATAATCCCGGTGGCGCGGAGATGCTGACGTTCACCACCGATAAAAATTCCTACAATGTTGGCGAGGAGGTGAAGATCAACCTGCCGGCAACGAATGAAGGCAAGGCATTAGTGAGCATTGAATCCGGCTCGAAAGTGATTCAAAGCTTCTGGGTAAATGTCACAACAGGCAGCCACCAGTGTTCTTTCAAAACAACCAGGGCGATGTCGCCCAATGTTTATGTGAATATTTCCTTAATACAACCGCACAGCCGGGTGAACAACGACCTTCCGATTCGTTTGTATGGCGTGCAATCGGTCAGCGTGGAAGATGCGCAAACGCATCTTGCTCCGGTGCTTAAAATGCCTGACGAGCTTGCGCCCGAACAAAACGCCACCATCAAAATAAGCGAGCAATCGGGGAGAAAGATGACCTATACCGTTGCCGTGGTGGACGATGGGCTGCTGGACCTCACGCGGTTCCAGACACCCGACCCGTGGAACAATTTTTACGCGTGCGAAGCGCTCGGTGTGAAAACATGGGACATGTATAAATATGTTATCGGGGCTTTCTCCGGTGAACTCGCGGGTTTGCTGGCGCTGGGAGGAGATGAATCTGCCGGGAAGAAAGGCAGCCAGAAAGCCAATCGCTTCAAGCCGGTGGTGGTGTTTCTCGGTCCCTTTGAATTGCAGGAAGGAAAGGAAAACACGCACACCTTCAGGATGCCCAACTATGTCGGCTCGGTGAGGACGATGGTGGTTGCCGGATACGAGGGCGCCTATGGATTTGCGGAAAAAACAACATCCGTAAAGAAACCTCTGATGGTGCTGGCAACGCTTCCACGGGTAGTAGGACCGGCTGAAACCGTGAAGCTGCCGGTGACGGTGTTTGCAATGGATAAAAAGATTAAAGATGTGACGGTGGAGATTCAGCCGAACAAGCTGCTCATCCCGCAGGGCGGCACGCAGAAGAAAATTTCATTCGCAGAACCGGGCGACCAGGTAGTGAATTTCGACCTGAAAGTCGCGGAGCAAATCGGAATCGGGAAAGTGAAAATCACCGCGACCAGCGGCAACGAAAAAGCAGTACATGAGATTGAACTCGATGTGAGGCTGCCCAACCCGCGTGTAACCGATGTGATTTCCGGAGTCGTTGAAGCGGGAAAGACCTGGGAAACGGACTACAAGCCGGTGGGCATGGCGGGCACCAACAACGGGATGGTGGAAGTATCAAAACTGCCTCCCATCAACCTTGAGAAGCGGCTGCAATATTTGATTCAATATCCTCATGGATGCATTGAGCAGACCACATCTTCCGTGTTTCCTCAGTTGTTTGTATCTAAACTTCTTGACCTGAGCCCTGGACAAAAGGCGCAAATTGACAACAACATCGCTGCCGGCATTACCCGCATGAGGAGCTTCCAGATTTCCAATGGCGGCTTGTCCTACTGGCCCGGTGAATCAGGAGAAGCCAGCGAATGGGGATCGAACTATGCCGGACATTTTATGCTTGAAGCGCAGGCCAGCGGGTATCAGCTTCCCTATGATTTCCTGAAAAATTGGGTGAAGTATCAAACCCAAATGGCGAATAGCTGGACGGGCGGTGGCGAAGGAACACGTCTGCACCATTACAACAGCGATGAGCTTACGCAGGCTTACCGGCTATATACGCTCGCCCTGGCGCAGAAGCCCGCATTGGGCGCGATGAACAGGATGCGGGAAATGAAGAATCTTTCAAACACCGCGAGGTGGAGGCTGGCAGCAGCTTATTACCTCGCGGGAAAATATGAAGTGGCCGAATCGCTTGTGGAAAATATCACAGCGAAGGTGGAACCATATAAAGAATTGGACTACTCATTCGGAAGCGATGACCGGGATGAAGCGATGATATTGGAAACATTGTCGCTGATGAAAAAGATGCGGCTTGCCAAAGAGGTGCTCGATGAAATTGCGCGAAGCCTCGGCTCCGATACCTGGTACAGCACGCAAACGACCGCCTATTGCCTGATGGCGATCGCGAAATTCGTGGGCGCGTCAGGAACTCAGTCTGATATGGTTTACGAGTATCATCACGATGGCGTCAAAGAGGGTGATGTCAGCACTAAAGCTCCCATATCACAGAGGAAGCTGGAAATAATTGATGCCAGGATCGGTAAGATAAAGATTACAAATAAATCTGATCAAACCATATTCGTGAAGGTGCAGTTGGATGGCATTCCGCTCACCGGTGACCCAACCAATGTCGAAAATGACCTGAAGATGAAAGTGCGTTATCTCGATTTGAATGGCGGTGAAATCAACCCGGGAATGCTGGAACAAGGAAGCGACTTCATGGCGGAAGTTTCCGTCAGCCATCCGGGCGCAAGAATGGATTACAAAAACATGGCATTGGTTCAAATTTTCCCGTCAGGCTGGGAAATCAGGAACACGCGAATGGATGAAGCGCAGTCGGTGCATATAAAGGATATTCCGCGATACCAGGATATCCGCGATGACCGGGTTTACTCTTATTTCGACATCAACAAAAACAATTCAAAGACTTATCGCGTGTTGCTGAATGCAGCCTATATGGGAAAATTCTATTTGCCTACCGTTTATTGCGAGGCGATGTATGACAACGAAATCAATGCTAGACGGGCAGGGCGATGGGTTGAAGTCGTGGAAGCAGGAAGCACGGTTGCAAATGCAGGAACGGAATAACAAATGCAGAAACCGCGGAGAAATCGGAGGTTTGCGCAGAGGGAGCAGAGGAATCCTTTACATTCCTCTGTATCCTCTGTGTTGCATTTTTTTCTCAGTTCCTTTGCGGTTTCTGCATTTCTAAAAAGCGTTGCGAAGAAAAAGACGCTTTTGATTTTCTTGACATTTGTTTCAGCAGGCATTGCTTACTTTTTTTGCCTTCCCTCTCCGTTATTCAACAAGCCTTCATGCACGATTGTTAGAGACAGGCAGGGAGAACTGCTTGGAGCAAGAATTGCCGATGACGGACAATGGCGGTTTCCGGAGAGAAAAACAGTTCCGGATAAATTCAAAACAGCCGTCATCTATTTCGAAGACGAGCATTTCGATTATCACCCCGGAATCAATCCCGTTTCTTTCCTTCGCGCGATGAAGCAAAACATGGAAGCCGGAAAAGTGGTGAGCGGTGGCAGCACGATTTCCATGCAGGTGATTCGCCTTTCGCGGAATGGGAAAGCAAGAACCGTTTTTGAAAAACTTATCGAAACAATCCTTGCCACGCGGATGGAATTGCGCTGCTCCAAAGAAGAAATCCTTGCCATGTACGCTTCTCATGCGCCTTTTGGCGGCAACGTGGTAGGGCTTGATGCCGCGGCATGGCGATACTACGGCAGGGAACCGGAAAAGCTTTCGTGGGGCGAGGCTGCAGCGCTGGCAGTTCTTCCCAATGCTCCAGCGCTCATTTACCCCGGAAAAAATCAGGAACAATTGCGGACAAAACGCAATGATCTTTTGACCAAGTTGGAAAAGAAAGGCGTGATTGATGCAACAACCTGCGACCTCGCAAAAGCTGAACCGCTGCCCGGCTTGCCGCAGGCATTGCCGCAACAGGCTCCCCACCTGCTGGCGCGGCTTGCAAAGGAAGGTTTTTCAAATAAGGAAATTACAACATCCATTGATGCGAGGCTGCAGCAAAAAGCCAATGGCATTGCCGGTAAATATCACAAAGCATTAAGCCAGAACGATATTCACAACCTCGCGATACTTGTAATGAAGGTGGAATCCGGTGAGGTTTTGGCTTATGTGGGCAATGCGCCTAGCGAGCACAAGGAAACCGGAGCCGATGTGGACGTTATTCCCGCACCGCGAAGCACCGGCAGCATCCTGAAACCATTGCTCTACGCGGCAATGCTTGATGATGGCGAACTGCTTCCTGACGCCCTCGTTGCCGACATCCCCACTCATTTTTCCGGGTACGCTCCGAAGAATTTCGACAAGACCTATGATGGCGCTGTTCCTGCAAGCAACGCGCTCACCCGTTCGCTGAATGTCCCCGCAGTCCGCATGTTGCGCCAATACGGGCTGGAACGTTTCCACGACAAGCTGCAGCAACTCGATCTGTCAACCATCAACAAATCCGCCAGCCACTACGGATTGACATTGATACTGGGTGGCGCGGAAGCAAGCCTGTGGGACATCGTGAGCGTGTATGGAAGCATGGCGAGAAGCCTGAATCATTTCGGCAATTTCAGCGGCAGGTATTTTCCCGGTGACTATAAAAAAGCTACCTTACTCCCGCAGGAAGAATATAAGGCTCCATGGAGCGAGCTTAAACAAAATTCGTTATTTGATGCAGCTTCCATATGGGAAACTTTTGAAGTGCTTTCAAACGTAAACCGTCCCCGTGAGGAAGGGGGCTGGGAAAATTTCGTGTCTTCAAGAAGGGTGGCGTGGAAAACCGGCACCAGTTTCGGCCACCGTGATGCATGGGCTGTCGGGATTACTCCGGAGTATGTGGTGGGTGTGTGGGTCGGAAACGCTACGGGTGAAGGAAGACCGGGATTGGTTGGAACAATGGTTGCAGGACCTATTCTTTTTGAAACCTTCAAGCTATTGCCAGCCACAAGCTGGTTTGAGCCTCCCTATGACGAATTGCGGTTAGCAGCGGTGTGCTCCAACAGCGGGTACCGCGCTTCGATATATTGTGATAAAATTGATACCATTTGGATCCCGGAAAAAGGGTTGAAAACGCAGGTTTGTCAATTCCATCAAATTGTTCATCTTGACAAGAACGGGAACCATCGCGTGACGAGTGACTGCTACCCTGTGGCGGGCATGGTAAACAAATCCTGGTTTGTGCTTCCTCCCGTCCAGGAGTGGTATTACAAAACCAAAGACCCGCACTACAAAGCGCTACCTGAATTTGCATCCGACTGTCGTCTTGCGGATTCAAAGAATATGGAGATCATCTACCCAGAGGCGAACGCTAAAATCTTCATCCCGCGAATAATGGATGGCAGCAAAAGCAAAGCGGTGTTTGAAGCCGTTCACCACCATCCAGGAACAAGCATCTACTGGCATGTTGACGATGAATATCTTGGAAGCACCACAAACACCACTAAACTCGAAGTAGTCCCATCTGAAGGCTTACATAAACTCACGCTTTTTGACGAGCATGGCGAAGAGCTTACGCAGTGGTTTGAGGTGGTCGGGATGAATTAGCGTCAAGAGCTATTTTCAATTAAACCATACCGCATACCGCTGCCTCCGCAGTTCCAGAGCCAGCCTTTCCTCCATCTTAAGGGCTTCCGCACGTGTCATTAATGGCAAATGGTTATACAGGCTGGGGCGGAGAAAAGTGCCATACTTCTGCACAATGTTGGATGACAGCTTATGACCTTTATTATTTCTGTATCCCGTCTTGTGCTGCATGAATCTCTCTTTGGGAGTCTTGCTCGTCATGCCCACGTAGAGACACTCCAGCACACCGTTGAATTGCGGGTTGGCTGCGCGAAAGCGCGCATTTTCTGTAAATACCTTTTTAGATAATTCTATAACATAAACGCAGTAGGCAGCTTTGGGCATAATGATGCGAGGTTATGAAGTTTAGCAGATAACGGCAGTGCAGCAAATGAAGATGCTGGCGGTTGAATTGAACAAGAATAGAGACAGTCTTGAATCAAGACTATGAGATCACATCCAAGAAATTCTCCTCCGTTCCGCTACCCGCCTGCCTTCCGCTTCTTAAGAAGTTTCCATGGGTAAACCAACACATTAAATCGGAGGGATTGCTTCGCTCGTTTCTATCACACAATGACGTTCTCTTCCATTCATCAGCACATCACCGAAGGGTGCACGACAAATTTTCGCATCATCATCTTTATATATCAGCGCCCCACCCCAGCCCCAAGGAGGGGAATAATGGAGTGTTTTATTTCAAACCCGTGCTAGAAATCTGCTTTGAGCGTGGGAAATTCACCTCCTTCGGAGGGGAGGGAGGGGTGGGTGGCTTCAACAGCCCAGCGAAAATTTATCGTTCATCCATCACCGAATTATCGAATTATCGAATCCTTTCACACAATCTCCTCTCCCTTTGCTCTTACCGTCAGATGATTATCGCTCTTCAATCGCTGTAACAGTCCTGCAGTCTTCGGCACTTCATATTCGAAAAAGTATTGCAATGCATGGATCTTTGATTGCAAAAATTCGGAGGAATATTTTTTGGAGCCAGACTGTTGCATCTCTTCCGCTTTCACTCCCTGCTTCAGCCATTGCCATCCCAGCGAGATGATGCCGAACAATTCCAGATATAACGTTGCATCGGCTAAGAACACCTCAGCCCCTTTACTTTGCGCTACGCCCACCAAATGCATCGTTACTTCCTGCAGTTTTTCCAATTCTTTTTCCAGAACGCTGGCATAGGCATTTAGCAAATCAGATTTCTTCGCGCAGGCAATATCATCCAGCACTTCCTGCGTCAGCAGTAACGTGGCCTTACCATTTTGCATCATCACCTTTCTGCCAAGCAAGTCCATGCCGTGAATGGCAGTGACGCCTTCGTGCAGCGTGTGGATGCGCGTCTCCCGGAAGAACAATTCAGCCATGAAATCTTTCGTATAGCCATAACCGCCAAAACATTGCAGGGCAGCGCTTGTAGTCAATATGCTCATCTCAGCTGGATAGGATTTCATGATAGGCGTCAGCAGTTCCAGCTTCAGAAAATTATTTTCCTTCTCTTCTCCTTCGGCTGTTTGCCAGTTATCATAATAAATTGCTGCCTGCAAACCCAACGCCAGCGATCCTTCCACGATTGCCTTCTGAAACAGCAGCAATCGTTTTACATCCGCATGTTGAATAATCGGTATCTGCGGCTTGCCCGGATCTTTGTCGGTTATTTTTCTTCCCTGCAAGCGTTCATTGGCATATTCGAGTGAGTTGTAATATGAGGCCGTGGCAATAGCAGTGGCTTGCATCCCCACGCCAATGCGCGCTTCATTCATCATCTGGAACATATAGCTCAACCCTTTGTGCGGCTCGCCCACTAAATACGCATGACAATCATTTTTCTCTCCCATTATCAGATGCGCGATAGGCGCTCCGTGGTAGCCCATTTTGTGAAAAAGTCCCGCAGTATTCACATCATTAAACACGAGTCCGTTGCCTTCCATCCTCATTCGTGGAACCACAAAGAGCGAAATTCCCTTGGTGCCCGCAGGAGCGCCTTCCATACGCGCAAGCATCAGGTGGATGATGTTATCGCAGCCATCATGGTCGCCACATGAGATGAAAATCTTCTGTCCCTTGAGCAGATAATATCCGTTGTTGGTTGGCCTGGCGGTTGTTACAACATCCGTGAGCGAACTACCTGCCTGCGGCTCCGTAAGCGCCATCGTCCCCTGCCACGCCCCGCTGAACATTTTCGGAATAAAGGCTTGCTGCAACTCTTTGCTTCCGAATGATTCAATCAGATGTGCCGCCCCGGTGGTGAGAAAGGGATATGCCATGGTGGAGTAATTCGCTGCCGCCATGATAAAAGCCGCAGCCTGCAGCACCGTGAAGGGAACCTGCTGTCCTCCGAACTCATGCGGTGCCGACATCGAAATCCATCCGTCTTCTCCAAACTGCTTCATCAGCCTGCGCATGTCGCGATGCACTTTGATCCTGCCATTCTCCATATAAGGCGGGTTGGTATCCATCTCACGCAGAATCGGACGTAAATGATTAGTAGAAAGCGTATCAGCCGCATCGAGCATCATGTCGAAACTTTCGAGCGCATGTTCTTTGAAATAGTCGCGCTTGCACAACTCGGCTACCGGGAACACTTCATGCAACAGGAACCTCAGATTTTCTTTCGAATAGAATTTACCTTGCATTAGCAAACTGATTTTTGATTAAAATAACGTTTCTGACGAAAAAGCCGCACATCATACCATCGGCAAAGAGGTTTCCGTCCCGAGTACTCGGGAGTACCGAATAGCACCCGATGGTATATCCTCCGAAGGAGCCCGGAGTCCTTCGGACCGATCATGGTTCGTTTTTCACAATTGTTTCGGGATAAGAGCATTTTGCACGTCCTGCCATTTTATCTTTCGCTTCATTCAGGATAACATTCAATTCACCAGGCAGGCGAGAAGACTGAACAGAAGATTGCGGTGAGAAATCAAGTGATCCCAAGTCCGCCCAAATAGAAAAAATCAGGTTCAATTTGCTTCGGGATTGGATTTTCAGGCATCCTGTTAAAAACTGTTAACCGTCTTTTTCATTAATCGAATTTATAAATAACTGTTAACTTTGGGCGTCTTTTTTTAAAAACAAAACTACAAACTACAATGAAAAGTATTCTTTATGTGTTGATGGCGTTTGCCGTTTTCTGCTCTTGCAACAGCGGAGGATCCACTTCTGAAGCAACCACTTCAACCGATACTACTGCTGCCGTCACTCCCGACCCCAGCCAGGCTCCCCCGGTTGATCCCAACAATCCCAATCCCGAGATGCCACCGGAACCTCAGCCGGGCAATGCCGCTTTTGCATTTGAAAAGACGGAGCATGATTTCGGAAAAATCGGGCAGGATAAGCATGTTGAGTACACATTCAAATTCACCAACACGGGCACAGAGCCGTTGGTTATTTCTGATGCGAGAGGTTCCTGCGGCTGCACTGTTCCGCAATATTCCAAGGAGCCTATTCCGGTCGGAGGCGCTGGCGAAATCCAGGTCTCTTTTGATCCCAAAGGCAAGACGGGCATACAGCGCAAAACGGTGACCATTACCGCCAATACCAACCCGGCACGTTCAACGCTCAACATCGTCAGCGAAGTGGAAGGACCCGCTGCCGAGCCGGTGGTAACACCGCAATAAGGCATGCTTTTCACAATTTTATTACAGGCCGGAGGTCCGGCTTCCAGCCCCATCCCTACCCTGCTTCTTTTTGGCGCGCTGTTTATCGTATTCTATTTCTTCATGATCAGGCCGCAGACGAAGAAAGCGAAGGATCAGAAAAACTTCATCAACGAAATCAAAAAGGGCGACAAGGTGGTCACCATCGGGGGCGTTCACGGGAAAGTGGTGAGGGTGGATGAAGATACCTTCCTCGTGGAAGTTGATGCCAACACCAAACTGCGCATAGAAAAATCCGTGATATCGTTAGATTTCACCAAAGTCGCCAATGCACGCGCAAACACGACTACTGAAAAGGAAAATGGGAAATAATGTTTCCATTAACTTCGGGACGGTAATTTCTTTAATCAAACTCACAAAAAAGGATGACCCGCAGCGGAGCAGTTTTCGCAGTTTGCCTGCTATTGGCAACCCTGCTCCTCTTTCTGAACAAACTGTCAAGAACATACATCGGTGACATCAACGCAAAAATTCAATACACCAACCTGCCCGAAGACAAGGTTCCTTCCGAGCCTTTGCCATCGGAGATAACGCTTTATATCGAAACTACCGGTTTCAAATTGTTTTGGTCTAAAATACGCAAGCCTGTGCGCGTTCAGGTGGACCTCTCCTCCCTTCAGGCCGACTATCTGCCAACTGCCGACCTGCTGTCTGTGATTGCCAGCCAACTCTCATCAGATTATGAATTAGTTGACATCATTCCCGATACGCTGGACTTTAAATTCGACAAAGGAATAACCAAACAGGTTCCCGTCATTGCCGACATCCTTATCTCCTTCAAAAAACAGTATGACTTCATGGAGCCGCTGCACATCACCCCTCAGTATGTGATGGTGAACGGACCCGAAAATATCCTCGACACCATCACAAGCTGGAAAACCGAAAGGCGGCTTTTTGAAAACCTCGACCGCTTGCAGCAGGGCGAAATCGCCCTGCTCGCACCGGCTTCGCCCACCATCGCTTTACAACCGAAAAAAATCAGATACACCATTGCCGTGGAGGAATACACGGAGAAAACCCTCGATATCGAGATTGAAAAAATGAACGTGCCGCCCAACAGGCAAATCAACATGTTTCCCAACAAGGTATCCGTTGTTTTCAGGGTGGGATTGAGCAACTACGAGCAGGTGAGCGCGGAAACGTTCAGCGCGGTGGCCGATTTTTACGGGGTTGACATGAACAGGAGCAAGTACGTGCCCGTGAAAATAGAGCTGGCCCCCTCCTATATTAAAAATCTCGACTATTCACCAAAATCAGTTGAGTACATCATTTACCGCTGATGCTGAAGGTCGGCATCACCGGGGGCATCGGCAGCGGCAAAACCACTGTGTGCAAGATTTTCGAGGTGCTCGGCATCCCGGTTTACTATGCGGATGACCGCGCCAAGGAACTGATGCAGACCGACCTGAAGCTCATCGCATCCGTGAAAGAAATTTTTGGCGAAAAAGCATACTCCAGTGGGAAGCTGAATCGGGCGTATATCTCCTCAAAGGTTTTCGCCAACAAGCAACTGCTCGCGAAGCTCAACGGGGTGGTGCATCCTGCCGTTGCCTATGACACCGAGCTGTGGATGAGCCAGTTTGAAGATTTGCCTTATGTGCTGAAAGAAGCAGCGCTCATCTTCGAGAGCAGCATGCACAGGCATCTCGACAAGATCATCTGCGTGCTGGCGCCAATCGAAGAGCGCATCAGGCGGCTGAAGGAGCGCGACAACGCCTCGTATGAAGAAATAACCGCGCGCATGAAAAACCAGATGAGTGATGAGCGCAAAGCTGATCTCTCCGATTATGTGATCCGCAACGACAGCCGTCACAAGCTGATACCGCAGGTGCTAACGATTCATCACATCCTCATGGAACTGGATAAGAAAAGGGGGTGAAAGGCTAAATCAGATCCTTCAAGCTTCTCACTCCAACCATATGCCTTGCCGTAAACGCCTCTCCGTATTTCACCCCGATCATCTGCCCGAACTCAATTCCCCGAGCTTTAACCAATTCCAGGAATTCAGGGGTGCTGATGAACGTTTGCGGCTCCTTGGAGTCAGGATTGTAGAATTGCGATCTGTAGGCTTTCACCGTTTCCATCTTGCGTTCCCAGAATTCAGTTACGTCAACAACAATATCCGGCTGGTGGCGGTAAGCCTGTATGTAATGATAAATCGCTTTAGGACGCCAGGCTTCCTGAGGCTTCTCTTTCAGCTTCGTTTCCACCTTCCGCAAGCCTGAAAGAAAACAGGCATCTTCCATGAGCCATCCCGCCCTGCCATGATCCGGATGCCGGTCATCGAGGGCGTTTGCAAGAACAATGTCAGGACGATAGTTGCGGATCACCTTCATCAGTTCCAACTGATGCTCCTTGTCATTTTTAAAAAAGCCATCCTCGAACTCAAGAAATTCCAATGCATGCGCTCCCAGAATTTTTGCCGCGCCTTCCGCCTCCTTTTTTCTTTGTTCGAGGCTTCCCCTTGTTCCAAGTTCGCCACGCGTTAAATGCAGAATGCCTGTCTTATATCCCATGTTGGCGTGTTTCAGCAGCGTACCCGCGCAACCCAATTCGACATCATCGGGATGCACGCCTATGGCGAGAATATCGAGTTTCATTGAAATGATTTGTGCGGAAAATTACAAAGACCTGACAGGTTAAAAAAAAACCTGCCGGATCTATTTGTTCCACAAACAAATTTCTATTTTAACTCCGCCTTCTGATATGCTCTCCATCTTTAAAGAAATTTCCTACGTCAAGCTCATCATTCCTTTTTGCCTCGGCATTGTGAGCTACGTCTTTCTGCCTCTCCAGATTGACATAATAATTCCGATTATAATTTTCCTTGCCTGTTGCATCCTGCTGATTTTATTACGGTCCATTTCGATAGCGCGAACCAGCCACAGGTTTCAATGGATGCATGGCATCAGCATATCCGTCATATTCTGTTTGTTCGGATACTGCCTCACCTCCATCAAAACCGAGATCAACAGCAAAGAGCACTTCACTCATCATATCACCGGCAACTCCAGGATTCTGCTGGTGATTGAAGATCCGCCCGTTGAGAAGGCCAAAAGCTACAAGGCAACCGCCAACGTACTTGCTGTCGCCAACTCGGATACGGTCAAGAATGTTATCGGAACCGTATTAATTTATCTGAAAAAAGGTTCGTCTTCATCACAACTGAAGTATGGCGACTGCATCTGGGTGAAAAACAAATTCACCGAACTGCCGCCTCCCAAAAATCCGCGCGAGTTCAATTACAAGCGCTTCATGGGTTTCAAGCAGGTGAACCGTCAAATATTTCTTTCAACGGATGACTGGATCAAATCGGGAAAGAACGAGGGCAGCCTATTGCTTGCAAAGGTTTATGAACTTCGGCAGTTTTTGATAAACGTGCTGAGAGAACACATCTCTGACGATGATTCCTATGCCGTTGGTGTTTCCCTGATTCTCGGCATGAGGGAAAAATTGGACGATGAGCTGATCAAAGCCTATTCGAGTTCGGGGGCGATGCACGTGCTGGCAGTATCCGGGTTGCATGTTGCCATACTCTATTCGATATTCAACAGCCTTCTTTTTTTCATGGACCGCAATTCAAAATCAAAAATCGCCAAATCGGTCATCAATGTTTCGCTGATATGGCTGTATGCCGTCCTCACAGGGTTGTCGGCATCGGTGCTGCGCTCGGCAGTGATGTTCACGTTTGTTGCAATGGGTGACAACCTCAGGCGGCCTGCCAACATATACAACAATCTTGCAAGCTCCGCATTCTTCCTGCTGCTGATCAATCCTTACTTCCTGATGGAAGTGGGATTTCAGCTATCCTATCTGGCAGTGCTCGGCATCGTGATGCTGCAGCCGAGAATTTATCCGCTGCTTTACACGAGCAACTGGCTGCTTGATAAAATATGGCTGATCACCGCGGTTTCCATTGCTGCGCAGATAGCCACGTTTCCGTTAGGGCTGCTTTATTATTACCAGTTCCCGCTCTATTTTCTTGTTTCAAACCTCTTCGTGATTCCGGCATCCACGCTGGTGTTATATTTTGGCGTTGCGCTCTTCGCTTTGTTCTGGATTCCCTATGTTGGCGGCATCACCGGCTGGCTGCTCGATAAAACCATTTGGTTCATGAATTGGGTGGTGGTTTACATTGACTCGATGCCCTTTGCGCTGTTACAAGGCATTTCCATCACCGTGCCGGAATCGTGGTTCCTCTATCTTATAGTTATTGGCATCGTTGTTTTCTTTTATTATCACAGGAATTCATTTCTCATCGCATCTCTCGCTGCCGTGGTTTTGCTGCTTGGGTGGAATGCAGCGGAAAAATTATTGAACATGCAGCAGCAAAAACTGATTGTTTACAGCGTTCCTAAGACTACAGCCATTGATTTCATCAGCGGAACCGATCACCTGTTCATTGCAGACAGTTCGTTGCTGGGTGATTATGACCGCATGCTGTTCCACATCAAGCACAACTGGTGGGACAGCGGTTTGCGTTCTGCAACTGCTGAAATATCCGTCAATATTCAACTGCCATTCCTCAAAAGAGAGAAGCAATTCATCCAGTTTCTCGACAAACGCGTTATCCTTTTGGATAACAGCTTTAAATCATTTGAAGGAGGCGGCAAACTGAGGACGGATTTTATCATACTTTCAAAAAACGCCAGAGTGAGAGTTGAAGACCTTGCCCATGCCTTTGATTTCAAGAAAATAATCTTCGACAGCTCCAATTCGGACAAGAAAATCGCTTACTGGAAAAAAGACTGCGAGAGGCTTGGCATTGAATATTATGACGTTAACGAGAGCGGAGCGTTCGTGGAAGACATCTGAAGCCCTAAAATGAAACAACTAAACTTTGGACTTTAAACATTAAACTCATAATCCAAGCATATCCTTCATCCCATAGAAGCCCTTTTTATCCTTCACCCACATTGCCGCCTGAACCGCTCCAAGCGCAAATCCTCTCCTCGAATGAGCGGTATGCTTTATCTCAATGCCGTCAAATTCCGATTCATAATTTATCAAATGAATTCCGGGAACATCTTTCTCGCGGTATGACCGCACGGAAAGAATTTCTTCTTTATCCGCAACGGAGTTCACCCAGCTTTTTTTTCGTTTAATAACATCAATAATGTCATTTGCCAAAACGATGGCGGTGCCGCTGGGCGCGTCCTTCTTTTCAATGTGATGCACCTCATGAACCGTGACGTCATATTGCGGATATTTTCTCATCAGCTTTGCCATCTTCCGGTTGATTGCGAAAAACAAATTCACGCCAATGCTGAAATTGGATGCGTAGAAAAATGTCCCCTTCTTCTTCCCGCAAAATTTTTTCAGTTCCGGCAGCTTGTCAGCCCATCCGGTGGTTCCTGAAACCACCGGGATACCGATCTCCATGCATCTCCGGATATTGTCATAAGCGGTTTTCGGAGTTGTGAACTCAATCGCCACATCCGCCTTTGAGAGTTTTTCCCCATTGAAATCCGCGCTATTGCCAACGTCAATCTTTAAAACAATCTTTGGAGCCTTCCTCCCTGAATCTTCAGCCATCCTGCTGACTTCAGCTTCAATGGCCTTCCCCATTTTTCCGTAACCGATGAGCGCTATTTTCATTGTAGATATTAGATGTTAGAGATTAGATGTTAGATGTTAGATGTTAGATGTTAGAGGAGCGAAATTAGAAATCTAAAATCTAATATCTAACGTTGAAGTCTAACGTCTAAAATCTAAAGTCTAAAGTCTAATCTAAAATCTCATGCTCATATTTATCCCCATCACGACATTGCCCGAACTTGACGGCTCCAATTTAGGCTCAACACGAAAGGTCAGGTCATCGCTGACGTCATACTCGAACAGGTGCGCATCCACTGCCGCATCAATGATATTGAGCGCATAAAGAACTCCGGTAAAGATGCAAGCCAGATTCATGTTGCGCTTGTAATAATTTTTCAATACCAGCAGGTTATCTTCAGAATACACACCGACATAGCCATCCATCGTTGTTGAATCACCGTCAACACGGGCGCGGTAGGCATCGCTGTAAGTGCGAAATCTTTTTGCATTCCATCCCACAGCAAACCCCAGCCCCCCAAAGCCGGCATATATGATCGGGACCTTCCACCACTTTTTGTTATAGACCTGCCCCCAGCCGGGAATAACCGCAGATTGCCAGCAGGCGCGCTTGACCGAGTGGTGTTTAACAGTTTGCTTAATCGAGTCCGTGACCTCAACCGCAGCGGGAACCGTATCTTCAATAGTAATTTGCTGAGAGAAAACGTTTTGGCAAAAAAGAAAAAACATAAGCGTGGCTATTGAGGGATGCAATTGGTGAATTACTGCCTGCAAATTCCAAAGACTTGCGCTCTAAGTTCGCACAAGTTGGATTATGGCACTATCAAAAAAAAACCTGACAGGTTTCCAAAACCTGTCAGGTTTGCACAGGTTTGCTGTATGTTTACTTCCCCTTCACCATCCTCTTCGTTTCCACCACCTTGCCGTCAATCAGCAGCGAATAGCTGTATGTGCCGCTGCTGAGGTTCGGGGCGAACACGGTCATGATGCCGTAGCCTTTCTGCACTTCAACGGTTTTGAGGATTCTGCCCGCAAGGTCGAAGAACATGATCTTGGCTGCGCCTGCATCTTCGGGAATGAAATAGCTGATGGACGTTTGTTCTGCAAACGGGTTGGGCACGTTCTGTTCGAGCACAATTACTTGCAGCGAGCTGAGTTCAACGGTCATGCGGCCCGCTGATGCATCTTCATGGTTCCCTTCGCCTGTCATGCGGTATTGAACGTCATCTTTCGCTTCGAGGGCGGTGAGCCTTGCGTTCTGCGAGTCAATCAACGCCTGCTGTTCCTGGATGGCGCGGATCAGATAGGGTATCAGTTCAATATAATTGATGCCCTTGTAGCTCATTGCGGGACTCACTATTTCTCCCTTCAATCCTTTGCCCGTGCGCTCCCATTGGGCGGGATGGGCGACATTGTGCACCAGTTCGGGAAACGTTGCTTCAAGTTCCTGGGCTATCAGCCCGTAGTGCTTGCCGCGGCTGAGTGCGATATTGTCATATTCGTCCACCTTGAATTCATATTCACGAGGCTGCAGTTGCATGAGTTTATCGAGGGCGCTGCCGATGTCTTCAATGTTCTTTTTCAATCTCCGGTCGGAAGCGTTGATGAGGTCATGCGTATAGGCAAGGCGGCCGTTGAAATATCCCGCATAGGCATTCGTATCTGAAATGCAGGGGGAATCCACCTCCGCCAGCACTGCATAGCTGACGCCCGTGTCGCCCTCCGTCCGGAAGAAACCAGCGCGGTTTTCTTTGGCGGAGTGACCGGCAATACCCGCCACGCCAAAATTGATGGCATCGCTGTAGCCTTCATCGCCCGCGATGCCTCCGATGGCCACGTTGAACACGGCCGCGCTGTCGCCAAAGCCGAGGATGCCCACGTTGATGCTGTCGGCAGCGGCTTGTGCAGCACCGAGCACACCCACATTTATCTCTGGCGCGTTTGCCGAGAAGCCTATCACTCCCGCATTGAAGTCGTTGTCATTGCTTCCGTCAGCCATCCCGAATACGCCTGCGTTTTGCCCGATGAAACGTGCGCCTCCATACATCCCCTGCGCTTGTATGCCGAAGGTGTCGGTGCCGGTGAACACGGTGAATTTCGCAGCTTCATGGAGGCTGTCAATGCCCACGCGCCCGTTCTCTGCAATTATATTGGTATTGCATAATGTTTTGAGCGTGTCGTTCCACTTGGGGACGCGGTTAGCGAGGGTGGCAGGCTCGCAGTGCTTGACGGATTGGGAGTTGAGTTGGTTGATAGCCCCCACAGCCAAGGGCAAAATTTCAGTGTAATTCAGCCCGAGGAACGTAAACGAATCAAGCAAAATAGTTCCATCCGTGTCAAGGATTTCCGGTTGAACAACCGCCTCCACTAAGTTTTCAAATTCAGGAAGTGTGTCAAGAGCCTGTGAGATAAATCCATATCGGATGCCTTCGGGCAAATTCATATATTCAAAACTGTCTGTTTTGAATACGAAACTTTTTGGCTCCAATAGGCTGAGTGTAGCTAATGGATCGGAAATGTCCTGGATGCTATCTTTGAGGTTGAGGTCGGAAGTAACTATAGAGCCATTTGACATAATTGTACCTTGAAAATAGCCTGAAAGGCTCGAAGGTCCTCTGCCATTTGCATAAATACCATAGTTTGCCCCAAGCAATGGAGATAATTGAGTACCAGCAAGAAATACGCCTCCATAATTTGTCGGTGCCCCATCAGCATGAAATCTTCCTCCAAAATTGGCCCTGTTAGAGTACAATGCGCTGGCACGTATTCCAACATTAGCCGCATTGGTTGACCGATTTGTAATGACATGAATGCCGTTTACATGCGTATCATTTACAACATGCAGCTTGGCTGCCGGTGCGGATGTTCCTATTCCAACATTCCAGGCGGTATCATTAACCAGCGATACGTTTCCACCCGATCGTTTCCAGATTTTAGATGCGTTCAACTCATTCACTCCCGCCACCAGCAGGGGGATAATTTCACTATATACGAGCGAGCTATCTGGCACGTGAACGTCATCATCAACACAAACACTATTGGAAGCATCTGTTTCAACATGGTAAATATATCGCAAGGCGGGAGGAAAATATTTTGCCACACTGTCCCTTTCAAAACCCAAATGCCATCCTGCAATGATGGTGTCTGCTGCCCTGTATCTTCTTGGAGACAATCTGGATAGCCATTTAAAAACGCTGTCCTGAAGCAACACTTCCGTTGTATCCTTAAACATAAAGTCTGTGGGTTGATTAATGATGCTTCCTGATACAAAGACATCACCCAGGAAATTACCGGCATAGAAGTCAGGCGCCCTGCCCCAGGGTGACGGGGGCGGACCGATGGTGC
>CAZCXH010000063.1:0-25023 GCA_964502525.1 uncultured Chitinophagaceae bacterium | reverse complement strand
TACTTTTCAAGTAGCTCCTTTGCCCTTGTCCTATTTTTGATGCGATTGCCCTGAGCAAACAACTGACGGTGGATATCTCCTTGGCGGTGAAACCTATTCAACGCTTTCAGGTGATATAACACAATCTCTGAGAGGTGTTACTGATTATTTGGTGGTAAAAATCAACAGCAGCGGGGCAAAACAATGGGACGCACGTTTCGGAGGTAGTAGTTATGACGAATTGCGCTCTCTTCTGCAAACCAGTGACGGAGGGTATATTTTGGGCGGATATTCCGCCTCCGGCATCTCTGGAGACAAGACTGCGGGAGGTTGGGGAGATGATTTTTGGTTAGTGAAAATTAATAGCAGCGGGGTGAAACAATGGGATGCTTGTTTTGGAGGAACCAGTAGTGACGGCTTGCGCTCACTTCGCCAAACGGTGGATGGTGGATATATTTTGGGCGGATATTCCAATTCAGGCATTTCAGGTGTGAAGACTCAAGCTTCGCAGGGCGGTACCGATTATTGGATGGTGAAAATTACCAGTGGCGGGGTGAAGCAATGGGATGTCCGCTTTGGAGGCAGCGGTATTGAGTATCCTAATGCTATTGGACAAACGACCGATGGTGGATATATTATAGGCGGATATTCAGCATCAGGTATCTCCGGTGATAAAACGCAAGCCTCATGGGGCAGCAATGATTTCTGGGTGGTGAAAATATCGCCTTATTGCCTCCCATCCGGCACTCCGTGCAATGATGGTCATGCCTGCACCAGTGGCGAAATGGAAAACGGCAACTGCCAATGCCTCGGCTCACCCAACAATGCATTGTGCGATGACTGCCTCCCCTCTACCACTGATGTTTGCAACCCGGTTTCAGGTTGTCTAAACACCACTGGCGGACCCACTCATGCTCCAACGAAACAGTGGGATTTCCGCTTTGGTGGAAGTGCTTGGGATGAAATGCGCTCCATTCAGCAAACCTCCGATGGAGGATACATCCTGGGTGGACAGTCCGGCTCCGGCATTTCAGGCGACAAAACGCAGGCATCTCAGGGCTATACGGACTACTGGGTAGTGAAAACCAATAGCAGCGGGGTGAAACAATGGGATGCCCGTTTTGGGGGAAACGATGCGGATTACTTTCGCGCCCTTCAGCAAACCAATGACGGAGGCTACATACTTGGCGGGTGGTCCCGGTCTCCCATCTCAGGTGACAAAACACAAGCCTCATGGGGCGTTAATGATTTCTGGGTGGTGAAGCTTGACGGCAGCGGGGTGAAACAATGGGATAAGCGTTTTGGTGGAACCGCCTTTGATGAACTGATGGCCCTTCAACAAACGAGCGATGGGGGATATATCCTTGGCGGGATCTCCAATTCGCCTGCCTCCGGTGACAAGTCACAAGGCACTACGAGCGGTGGTTCAGATTTTGATTACTGGGTGGTAAAAATCAATAGCACCGGACTGAAACTGTGGGATGCTCGTTTCGGGGGAGCCAGTGACGAGTATACACTATCCTCCATTCAACAAACCAGTGATGGAGGGTACATTCTGGGGGGTGAATCTAGCTCCGGAATTTCCGGTAACAAAACCCAGGCTTCCTGGGGAGGAAGTGATTATTGGGTGGTGAAAATCAACAGCAGCGGTGTGAAACAATGGGATGCCCGCTTTGGAGGAGCCGGCCTCGAGCGGTTAAGGACGGTTCGACAAACTACCGATGGCGGATACATCCTGGGAGGATATTCTTCCTCAACAATTTCCGGGGACAAAACGCAATACAAGGCAAGTGACGATTACTGGCTTGTAAAAATCAACAGCAGCGGAGTAAAACAATGGGATGCCGCCCTTGGCGGGACGAGCGGGGGAGCCTTCGGTCCTCAGGATTTTTTATTTTCGCTTCAGCAAACCTGCGAGGGGGGATACATTCTTGGCGGAGGTTCTCCATGTGCCATTTCGGGCGACAAGACGCAAGCTTCACAAGGCGGGTTTGACTATTGGGTGGTGAAAACCAACAGCAATGGCGTAAAGCAGTGGGATGTCACCTTTGGAGGAAGCGCGGAGGATACGCTCTATTCTCTTCATCAAACAACAGACGGGTGGTTCATTTTAGGCGGAACTTCAGCATCCGGCATCTCGGGTGACAAGACGCAAGCTTCTCAAGGCAGCAGGGATTTTTGGGCGGTGAAGATGGGATGCCCCGCTGCGGGTATTGCGTGCAATGATAATGATGCCTGCACCACCGGAGATGTGGAGGACGGCAACTGCAACTGTGTCGGCACACCTGTAACCTGTGATGACGGTTTGTTCTGCACCGGCACAGAAACATGCGCTCCCGCCACAGGCTGCGTGGCAGGAACTGCTCCGAATGATGCAAGTGCCTGCACCGTTGATTCATGCAATGAGGCGAATGATACAATGATTTACACACCAGTAGTCTGTGATGACGGATTGTTCTGCAATGGAGCAGAAACCTGCAACCCTGCCACGGGATGCGTGGCAGGGAACCCCGGTATTAATGACGGCATCGCCTGCACAGTTGATGCGTGCGATGAAGCGAATGATATAATTACTCACACGCCCAGTAATGCATTGTGTAATGACGGCTTGTTCTGCACCGGCACGGAAACTTGCACCCCACCCACCGGCTGCGTAACATCACCTGCTCCCATTGATGACGCTATTGACTGCACGGTGGATGTTTGCGATGAAGCCAATGATTTAATCACCCACACGCCCAACAATGCCGTCTGTGATGACTGCAATCCCGCAACAACAGATATCTGCAGCCCCACAACCGGTTGCGCTCCTTACGTCAGCCCTGTGACACCCGTCAAACAATGGGATGTACGTTTTGGGGGAAGTAGCACGGATCGTTTATTTAGCATTCAGCAAACTACTGATGGCGGATACATGCTGGGCGGGTATTCTAATTCGGGCATCTCGGGTGACAAGACGCAGACAACATGGGGCAGTACCGATTTTTGGATGGTGAAAACTGACAGCAGTGGGGTGAAACAATGGGATAAGCGTTTTGGAGGTAGCAGTTCAGATGACTTAACTTGCCTTCGGCAAACCACTGATGGCGGATATATACTGGGAGGATATTCTAATTCAGGTATCTCCGGTGATAAGACAGAAGCATCGCGGGGCGGCTATGATTATTGGGTCGTGAAAACTGACGCCAGCGGACTGAAGCAATGGGATAAGCGTTTTGGGGGTTCCAGTAATGAATATATCTACTCTCTTCAGCAAACAAATGATGGGGGATATATTCTGGGCGGATATTCATTTTCCGGCATCTCAGGCGATAAGACACAAGCCTCACAAGGCTTAGAGGATATCTGGGTAGTGAAGATTGATGCCAGCGGCAACAAACAATGGGATGCCCGTTTTGGGGGAAGCAGCAATGAAGATTTTAAATCCCTTCAACAAACCACTGATGGCGGTTACATTTTGGGCGGATGGTCCAATTCAGGTATTTCCGGTGACAAAACGCAAGCCTCACAGGGTGGTTATGATTACTGGGTGGTGAAAATTGACGGTGGCGGGGTGAAGCAATGGGACAAACGCTTTGGTGGAAGCGGCACTGACATTATCTACTCTGTCCAGCAGATTACAGATGGAGGATATGTGCTAGGCGGGTATTCCACTTCAGGCATCTCCGGAGATAGGACCGAAGCTTCGCGGGGCGCTTATGATTACTGGATTGTGAAACTTGACGGTATCGGGGTAAAGCAATGGGATAAACGCTTTGGAGGAAGTAGTAATGATTATTTATATGCCCTTGACCAAACCGGTGATGGGGGATTCATCTTAGGTGGATATTCATTTTCCGGTATCTCAGGTGATAAGACACAAACCTCACAAGGGGCAGAGGATTTCTGGGTGGTGAAAACAGCCGCCTGTGGAGCGAAGCAATGGGATGCGCGTTATGGTGGAAGCAGTACTGAAAACTTGAATGCGCTTATCCGAACAAGCGATGGAGCCTACACGCTGGGTGGATATTCCGCGTCAGGCATCTCTGGCGACAAGACGCAAGCCTCGCGGGGAGGTGATGATTTCTGGATTGTGAAGATGCAAGCCTGCCCTGTCGCAGGCACCCCTTGTGATGATGGCTTAGACTGCACCACCAATGACGTGGAAAGCGGCAGTTGCAACTGCTCCGGCACGGTGACCGTTTGCGGAACTATCCAGGGAAATGTGTTTAATGATTTAAACAGCAACTGCTCATTTGATGGCAGCGATGTTTGGCAAAAAAATATCAAGGTGCAATTATGGAACAGCGACACATTGGTGCAGCAGACATTCACCAACAGCGATGGATTTTATTCTTTTAATGTTGACACCGCTTTTGATTATGAAGTAACGGTTGATACCTCCGTCATTCCTTTCGCAGTTTCCTGTCCGGATAGCAATGTTCACCATACCATTTTCAGCGGAGGTTACGTGGATGATGATAATGATTTTGCTTTAGAATGCAACCAGGGATTCGACATTGCAGTGTGGAGCATCAGCGGTTCGAATTTCAGACCGGGAAGCACGAACACCATCAAAATATCAGCCGGTGATTTGGCGAAATTTTCAGGCACCAGTTGCGCTGCCGGTGCGAGCGGTGTTGTAACGATTGTTGTCAGCGGACCTGCTACTTACACGTCTCCGGCAAGCGGTGCGATTACTCCAACCAGCGTAAGTGGCAACACCCTTACTTGGAACGTTGCCAATTTCGGTATAGTAGATTTTTATACTGCGTTTAATTTTATTGTCAATACGAGCACAACCGCTCAAATCGGATCGGCAGTCTCTGTAACTGCCTCAATTACATCTTCTGGAGATAACAATCCTCTTAACAATAGCCTTACATTCAGTTTCCCCGTAATGAACTCTTTTGACCCGAATGATAAGCTTTCCTATCCACCCACCAATATTGACCCCTCGCAGGAATGGATCACTTATACTATCCGGTTCCAGAATACCGGCACTGCCGATGCGCTCGACATTTATATTGAGGATACGCTTGATGCCAATCTTGACGAATCAACTTTTCAATTGCTGGAGTACAGCCACGAGCCTGAAGTGCAGGTAAAGGGAAAGATAGTGCGGTTCGATTTCCCTGATATCAACCTCCCGGACAGCAACACGAATGAGCCTGCCAGCCACGGCTATGTTCAGTTCAAAGTGAAACTGATGGCTGGACTTTCTCTCAGCACCCAAATAAGCAATACCGGTCACATCTATTTTGATTATAATCCTCCTGTGACGACCAATACTGTAACCAATACTATTGCCACGTCAGGTATAAGCTGGACAGGAGGAGCCGGTAATTCCAACTGGTTTGCTTCCGGTAACTGGAGCAATGCGGCTGTTCCCGGAACCACAGAGAACGTGTCTGTGCCGGCAGTAGCATCTAATATCTATCCGGTGCTCTCAGGCACGACCAACATTGAAATCAATAACCTCACCATCGAATCAGGCGCTTCATTCACCCTTAGCCCTTCAATGACTGGCGGCATCCCTCAGGCCGGGCTGATAGTAAATGGCACTATCACCAATTACGGCAACCCAGACATGGGCACAGGCTATTTGACAATAAAAGGAACTTCCATTGCAGGAAATCTCAATGTCGGCTATTTGAAAATTGACAACGCATCAGGCGTTTCACTCGCATCGGGCGCAACGGTTGGAGTGAAGAATCAGCTTGATTTGAAGAGCGGAAACTTCAACGTGAGCGCAGGAACGCTTACGATAGAATCGGATGCACCATCAACAGGCTTCATCAACGACTGGGGCAGCAACAGCGGAACCATCACCGGAAATATTACTGTGGAACGTTATGTTCCTCCCGGAGTTGTCAGCAGCTTCCACTATATCGGCTCTGCCTGCGGAGGCAGCACGGTTGGCATCTGGAACGATGATTTCGCCAATACAGCTAATGCTCCTGACGGCACACCGGTAACCCCAACGGTTGATTGCAGTCCCACCGCCCTCGATCCGGGTTCGGCTTATGGCAGCGTGTTCACCTATGATGAATCATTAGTAACCGACTGTTACCTGAGCGGGTGGCGCGTGAACACCACGAGTCATTCCGCTAATCGCGGCTATGGCTTTGCCGCCATCGTCACGGGGGGTACAGTGCTTGATGAGACCTGCTCCTATGCGAATACCAATGTTAACCTCAGCAATCTGAGCATCACTGCCGCCAATTCGGTTCCTTACTCCAAAGGTTATCATCTCGTTGCAAATCCATTCTGTGCACCTATTGACTGGAGCGCAATGGCAACCATCAACAACGGGCTGGGAAATAACATGGATGCAACGGCTTACATCTACAATCCCAACTCAGGAACTTACGGTCCCTACAATCTTATCACAGGAGGCTACATCACCACGAACATGGGATTCTTCGTGAGGCACGTGCCATCCTACACCGGCTCGTCATACAATGTAAGATTTGATGCAACCACGCGTACTACACTGAACAATGATGCTTTCCTACGTCAAATCCAGCCGTACGAGTATGCCATGACTATCACAGCCGGCAACGGAACTTACTCCGACCAGACACTGATTGCGTTTGATGAAAATTTCACGGATGGCTACGACAACGGCTACGATGCCGGGAAGCTGCAAAGCAGTTACGGCATTCCAACGCTTTACACGCGAGATACGAGTGATGAGCGCATGGCAATTCAGGCGGTGGGCATCAACGCGTCAGTCAAAACCATTCCGCTCGGATTGAATGTTCGCGGAGCAAGCGGAAACTATACATTCACTTTTGACGGCATTCAAAATTTCCCTGCAACGGAGAATATCTGGCTGGAAGATTTGCAATTAGATTCGATCCAATATTTAAGGCAAACCGGCACATATTCATTTAATGCCGCTGAAACAGATAACCCTGACAGGTTCATCATTCATTTTATGGACGAAAGCATTTCTATTTCCGGTAATGTAACCACCGAAAGCGGCAGCGGCATCAGCACGGTTAAGCTCACCGCTTCCGGCACCTCCGCGGCAACAGACAGCACAGATGTAACCGGCAGCTATTCGCTTGATTTCCGGGTGGGCGACAGCATTGGGGTAACACCCTCCAAAGGCGATGACGTTATCACCTATAACAGCATCTCAACGCTCGACATCCTTTTGATAAGACGCCACATTTTAAATGTTGCACCGCTCACCTCGCCTTATAAAATCATTGCAGCGGATGTGAATTCCTCGAATACCGTCACCACGCAGGATATTCTGCAGATGCGCACCGTGATCTTGCAGATCAGCGCGACCTTCCCGGACGGCAAGCTGTGGGCGTTCACGCCAGATGATTACGTGTTCGCCAATCCGCAGGAACCGTTCCCGTTTCCATCCAGCCGCAGCTATGGCAGCCTCAGCACCGACCTGGCAGGGCAGGATTTCATCGGTATAAAATTGGGCGATGTCAATGGCGATTGGGACCCGAATACGCCAAAGCAAGGGGCAATAGGCAACGTGCAAATGGCAATTGACGAGTACCAAGCGATGCCGGGTGATGAAATAATTGTTCCGGTGAGAGCGAAGGATTTCAAAAACGTCATCGGCTACCAGTTCACGTTATCATGGAACGCGGAGGTGCTGGAATTTTTGAGTGTGACCAATCATGCGATCGAGGGGCATTACGGGACGATGAAAACAAGCGAAGGTTTTTTAACCACATCATGGAGTGACGCTTTGACGAAAAATATTACCCTCAGGGATAATGAGGTTGTGTTTGAACTACGGTTCAAAGTGAGGGGCGAAACAGGAAGATTCTCCCCAATCAAAATCGGCTCGGAGATGACAAGGAGCGAAGCGTACAACGGGAACCTCGATTTGCTGAACGTTGTGCCGGCAAATGGAATGGTGAAAGTTGGCGCCACGGAAATCTACAATCTGAAATCTACTATCTACAATCTGAAAGTTCTGCCCAATCCTTTCACCAACAACGCCCAAATCACCTTTGACCTCGCGCAGGATGAAGCGGTGACGCTGTCCATCTACGACATTTTCGGCAAGCAGGTGAAACTGTTGAAAGGAGATTTCAAATCCGGAAAGCATCAGCTTGAATGGGCGGGCGATGATGACGCGGGCAACCTCCTGAGCAGCGGGCTGTATCACGTAAGGATGACAGCGGGAGATGAAACGGAGGCGGTCAAGGTGGAACTGATGAGGCGATAGGTTCCGGCTGGAACGGCAACCGGTATCGGGGATGCTTTAATATCCGGTTATAATCTGATTTTTTGACGGTGTGAAACGAAATGTATGGATTTATCAAATGTTTGCTGATAACGGCAGCGGTGGTTTCACTGCCTGCGCTGCTTCTAGCTGGCGGTCCCGGTCCGCCACCGGCTCCGGGCAGCGCTCCGCTTGATCCCGTTTCATGGGTGCTGCTGGCGGGGGCAGGGGGAATGGCGGTGAGGAGGTATTATCAAACGAAATCCGCTAAGAATCCCTGATTAAGTTTCTGTTCCAGAACTATTGCATCTATTGTAAAAAATCCGCAAGCTTGCCGAAACCCGAAGTGCATGACAGATTGTTGCCGTTTTTTGGAAAGCTTTTATTGATATGGCTTTCGTGGCGCGTGTTCATGCATATCATCGGTGAAGAAGAAGAACCGTTGCACCAGCGTTTTTTTCCTGAGCTGAGCGGATGCTGGGAATCATTGAATAATTGGCTGCGGGTATGGTTGCTGCAAGCCAGCGATGAGGTGCTTCAATTGGGAGCGCACCCGACTCAATTAGAAGCTAACTACTATCTCAGGATTCAGGGACATGGAGGATTCGGAATAGGAAACTATTGCCTGGGCTTTCAACTGATGTATTATTTCACCATGCTGCTGATAATTTCACGGCTTCCAGTTCTGAAGAAAGCAGTCGCGATTTTCACCGGCATCCTGATCATCCAGGCTCTGAATATCGCCAGGATCAGCGGGCTGGTTTGGGTTGACGCATACAAGCCTGAACTGCTGTTTCTCAGCCACGATTATATTTTTAACCTGATGGTGTTTGGAATCCTGCTGTTATTTTACTGGAAGCTCACCTCAAAATAACGGCAGTGGAAGAAGACCGGTTTTTAACGGAAGATACGCATTCTGATGAAGCGGAAGTACGCGACCCGTTTTTCAATAAAGTGAAAAGAGTGATTACTTCCGCTACGCTTCTGCTATTGGCTTACCTGCTGGTATTCCTCCTGCAGCAGTTCATCACCGGAGGGTTATGCTACTTATTCGGCTACCGGCCTGAGATCACTTTCAATGATATCGGCAATCTCCCGTTTGAATATACCTACTGGAGTTTTCTCAGGGTTCTTGTGATTTTTTCTGCAAGCCCCGTGATTTGCCTTTTGCTGGCTTTCGTGGCGCTCGACATTTTTCACCAGCAAAGCGGACAAGGTTCGCTTTTCCGTTTATTTTTCCTGTGGCTGGCAGTTTGCTGTCTTAATATTTTTCTCGGGTTCCTGCTTTTAAGCCCGCTCGGAGTTGATCGGTACTATTCAGGATTATATGTGGGGTTTTCAATCGTGGGAACGTGGACCAGGATGGGCTTAATCGTCACATCACCGCTTTCGCTGGCTTCAGCCGCGGCTTCCATATTTGCCGGATATTTTTTGTTTGAAAGCCTTATGAAGTTTTCTTTCTCCAGCCGTTTGCTCCAAACGTCAATTGGACAAAGAAGCATGATTATTCAGCTCTACTTCCTGCCCGTGCTGGTTGCGGCTCCGGTGCTGATTTCGCTTACAACTTTTAAGAGCATGTTGCTTCACTTGGCGCTTGTGCTCAACCTGTTGCTCATCAGCATGGGGTTGTTTATTGGTGTCGGGAGAACTGCGCAGAACATGCTTGTCTTCAAGCAGGACGTGCTGAATACGTTTCCCATTGTTTGGCTGCTCCTTGCAATGGCGGTGTATTCATTCATCTGGATTTTTTTAAGAGGACATGAGCAGTTGATTTTTAGATAGAACCTGGTGTGGTCAGCGCGAATTGGTTTCGATCCTTCTTGCATATTTCCAAAACATTCAATTCCTTACCTTTATCCTGAAAAGTCCATAGTCAGCAGTCCATTGCCCAAGGTGTTCTTGACCGAACTATGAACTCTATCAACCTGTGGAAACCAAAAGCCAAACGATCAGTATTTCGAAGGACGTGCTCCTCAAGGCATGGACTCACATCTGCACCGCCCGCGCCCTCTCCGACCTCTACGAAGAGAACAAGGACGTTTGCTCCAAATATGTCCATGCTACCTCCAAGGGACACGAAGCCATCCAGCTTGCCCTTGCCCTGCAATTGCTTCCGCAGGATTTTGTCGCGCCCTACTACCGCGATGATTCTATTTTGCTTGGCATCGGCTACACCCCTTACGAGTTGATGCTCCAGGTGCTTGCAAAAAAAGATGATTCGTTCTCCGGGGGAAGAACTTATTACGCGCATCCAAGTTCACGAAGAGAGGACATGCCGAAAATTCCACATCAGTCATCGGCAACGGGGATGCAAACCATTCCAACAACCGGAATCGCACAGGGGATTCAATATCTGGAAAAGCAGGGGCTTGTGAATTACGGGGGAAAGGAAGCGTCCGTTGTTGTCTGCTCTCTCGGTGATGCCGCCCTCACCGAAGGCGAAGTTGCCGAAGCCTTTCATTTTGCCGTGCTGAAATCTTTGCCCATTCTCTATCTCGTGCAGGATAACGACTGGGACATTTCCGCCCATGCCCGCGAAGTGCGCGCGATGAATGCGGTTGAATTTGCCAAGGGATTCAAGGGATTGCAAGCGTTTTCAATCAACGGCTCTGATTTCTTGGAGTGTTATGAAGCCTTGCGCGAAGTCATCAAAAAAATCCGTAAGGAGCGCAGACCATTTCTGGTTCACGCGAAAGTGCCTTTGCTGAATCACCACACGTCAGGGGTGCGCAAGGAATGGTATCGTCCGAAAAAAGATTTGGAGGAACATGCCGGCCGCGATCCGTTTCCGTTTTTCCGCGGGCAACTGCTGTCGCTGGGCATTGATGAATCAGAATTAAGCGCCATTCAAGAGAAAGCGAAAACGCAGGTGTTGGCTGATTACCAGCGCGCGCTTAAAGCTGAAGAGCCATCACCAGATGATCTGACGAAGCACATCTTCGCTGCAACGGCTGTAGCGGAAGAAACAGGCGAGCGTTCGCCAAAAAATGGAGAAAAGGTGGTGATGGTGGATGCCGCGCTCCATGCGGTGGATGAGATTCTCAGGAAACATCCCGAAGCGCTGCTCTACGGGCAGGATGTGGGCGGTGAACTCGGTGGCGTGTTCCGCGAAGCAGCCTTGCTTGCGAAAAAGTATGGCGATGCCCGCGTGTTTAACACGCCCATCACCGAAGCCTATATCATCGGCAGCACGGTGGGCATGTCTGTTGCGGGATGCAAGCCGATTGTGGAGGTGCAGTTTGCGGATTACATCTGGCCCGGATTGAATCAGCTATTCACTGAAGTGAGCCGCTCCTGCTATCTCAGCAACGGCAAGTGGCCCGTTCAAACTTTGATTCGCGTACCGATTGGCGCCTATGGCAGCGGAGGTCCCTATCACTCCTCCAGCGTGGAGTCGGTGGTGCTGCAGATAAAAGGAGTGAAAGTTGTTTATCCGTCAAATGCCGCGGATATGAAGGGGCTGATAAAAGGGGCGTTTTACGACCCAAACCCGGTGGTGATCTTCGAGCACAAAGGGTTATACTGGTCGAAAGTGCCGGGCACACTCGATGCAAAAACGATTGAGCCGGACGAGAGTTATATCATCCCGCTCGGCAAGGGAAGGATTGAATTGGAAGCCGCTACTGAAGAATTTAAAAACGGCAAAACGCTCACGGTCATTACTTACGGAATGGGCGTTTACTGGGCGAAAAACGCTGCAAAGAGTTTTCCGGGAAAGATTGAAATCATTGACTTGCGCTCGTTGAATCCATTGGATGAAGAAATGATTTATTCATCCGTCAGGAAACATAATAAATGTATTGTTCTGACAGAGGAGACTATTAACAACTCCTTTGCCGAAGCCCTTGCGGGAAGAATCGCTTCTGAATGTTTCCATGATTTGGATGCGCCCGTGAAAATCATCGGTGCGGTGAACACGCCTGCGATACCGCTTAATTCTACCTTGGAAAAAACCATGCTGCCTTCAGCAGAAAAAGTGGCGGAGGTGATGAAGGAACTGCTGAGTTATTGAAGGAACTTCCTTACTGCGAACCAGCATTGAATTCAGGAGCAACACGCATTTAAATCAGTCTGATTATCAAACCCTTTCATTGCCGTTGGGCTTCTTCAGCCAACGGTTTAAGAATTGAGAGATGAACAGGCTTTAGCCAAATTTTTTTGTTTTTGGCAAGGTTGGGCTAAAGCTCATCATTCTCGCTCTTTTCATCTCCGGCAATGAAGGCTATCCAACATTTTAATGCGTGTTCCCCTGGCATTGAATTTCCTTCCAGAAACTTTTTCACTATTTTAGCCGGACAGGATTTAGTATAACAAGCTCAAAAGCCTTGCCGTAAAAGGTTTCTGCGCGATTAATAGAATCAGAATGGTTGCATACTATCGCTTTCTTTTAGGAGCAAGCGCGTTAGCCTTCCTCCTCAATCAACAGGCATTTGGAGGCAACCCTGCTTTTGAACAACGCAGAAGCGATTACATCAACACCGCGCTTTCCAATTTTTCATCGGATGCCATTACGCTGCAGGCTTATTCAGGAGCGCCTCTTGACCTCGCGGTTTTGAATAATCTGATAAACCACATTTCCACGAATGGAGTTGCTGATTTTGACATTGTTAAATTGGTTCGCATCCTGTTTTTTACCAATGGCGCCTATGACACGCTGATTCTTCCGGCACTCAATTCAATTCCTTATTGGGTGACGAAGGGCGACACGCTGCGAGGCTACTGGTCGGAAAACCACATGATCCAATGGATGTCGTCTGACTGGCTGCTGCACGAGCGCTACGGTAGGAGCATTGACGCTACGCTTGACCACCGGCTCCGCCATTATCTGAGGCTGAAAGTGCAGTACGGATTTTATGAATTTTTCTCATCCGTGTATGCGCCATATTGCCTTACGGGATTGCTCAACCTTGCTGACTTCGCGCAGGATGTTGAAATAAAGGATCTCGCCACCCGGGCATCGCAGCAACTGCTGAAAGACTTGCTGATGATCACCAACGATAAAGGAGTGTTCTTTCCGGCAGCGGGCAGGAATTATTACGGCAAATACGAAACACCTTACGGGGAGAATCATAACAATCTCATCTATCTTCTGACGGGGTTCGGGCAGGCTCCGCTCTCAGCATCGCATGCCGGTGGCTTCCTCGCAAGCTCCTCGCTTCCTGTTGATAACGTTATCGCTTCATGGACTCCGGACATTGACACCTTGTATCACATCGGTCATTCCCTCGATAGCGGCTTAGTGATCAACAGCGCGTTGTCACCAGCGGGCAGGGTTATGTTTCAATGGAGCTCGGGAGCTTATTTTCATCCCGATGTGGCGGAAGAAACCGCGCAGTTCTTAGTTGATTCGAATTTGTGGCATCATATAGACTTTACGGCATTCCGCCCGTTTTCAGGGCTTTCGGTTCCGCTGATAGTTTCGTTATCCAATAGTTTGAGGGCTGCTTCCGAGAGTTCGGTGCTTTCAGAAGCAAGCGTTGCGATATTCAAGCGCCAGTCCATTACTTTATCATCCATTCAAAATTTTTGGAAGGGGAAAGTGGGCTATCAGCAATTCCCGTGCGTTGCCAATATCGGCACTACGGCTGTCTTCACCGCTTCGGGAAAAATTGAATTACCCTGGGATGCGCGTCCTGAATCGAATGCCAATGAGCATCTTCCTTATGTATGTCAAAAGAAAAATGTCGCGCTGGTCATGTATCGTCCCGAACCCTATGGCATAGAGGGTGTGCTGCCATTCCATAATCCGGAAGTGGCATTGCATTTTAACGAGCCGGATTTCGATGAGGTGAAAAATGACAGCATGTGGCTGCTCGGCAGGCAGGGCGGCAGCTATGTGGCGGTGCGCAGGCATTGCATGGGTGAGATTGACAGCGTGAAAGCGTGTTACATGGATGACGGGCAAACCTGGGTGATTGTGGTGGGCGACTCAGGCATGTATGGCAGTTTCAACAATTTTCAAAGCGTTATCGGTCAATCCGAATATGAAGAAAAATGGTATTTCGACACACTGGCTTCGCAAACGGTGTATTACGCAAAAATCATGGTGGATACGATTGCCATTGAGTATGCATGGGGAGTTGACGGCTCAATGGGAACCGGCTTTGAGAACACAAAAATTGCTACCGGGAGATTTAGCGTGTTCCCCAATCCCACGCATGATAACCTGACGCTGGATTTATCTCATTTTGCGAATCAATCATTAACAATAAATGTGGTGAATGCCACCGGGCAGGTGGTTTATCACGAAACAGGACATAACCTGAACGCCCCTAAATACATTTCCATAAGAGGGTGGGCAGATGGAATGTATTTTATAATGGTTGAGAATCAAAAAAGCCGGTTCTTCAATAAAATCTTTGTTGCTTCTCCCTGATTTCAACCAATTCCAAAGTTCTGATCCGGGATTGACCGGGAATCGTAATTCAAAATTTTCATCATCCCCTTTGCTTCTTCAGCTTCTCATATTCCTTTTCAGCAAGGGCATTCTTGTCCGAATGATAAGCCTGGAAATAGTTGAATGCCAAACCAACACCCCATCCGAACATAGGCCATACCGGCCACGGCACGCCACCCGGATCGTTATGGCATCCTTTTAGAAACCACAATACCCAGAAGAATCCATTAACGAGGAGATAAGCGGCAAGATGCTTCTTAAAAGAAGCGCGCTTCTTGGCGACTTTCCATAACCGGGGGTCTTTGGTTTCGTTTTCCATAAGTTTTGATTGCTGTGAAAATACGATTTCTCCCCAATTAAATAAGATTGAAATTCAATGGCAAGAACTAGTGCCAAACCATCATTTAAATCCTTCGGGTTGCCTATTTTTGCAGCACACAATTCGTAACCGCAAATCAAACATTCACATGCCTTACCTGTTCACCTCCGAGTCCGTATCCGAAGGGCATCCTGACAAGGTTGCCGATCAGATCAGCGATGCTATCGTAGATCATTTTATCGCCTTTGACCCTGAATCTAAAGTTGCCTGCGAAACGCTGGTCACCACCGGGCAGGTGGTGCTTGCCGGGGAAGTGAAATCGGGAACGTACCTCGATGTGCAGAACATCGCCCGCGATGTGATCCGCAAAATAGGTTATACGAAAAGCGAATACATGTTCGAGGCGAATTCATGCGGCATTTTCTCATCCATCCACGAGCAAAGCCCCGACATCAACCAGGGCGTGGAACGCAAGAAAAAAGAAGACCAGGGCGCGGGCGACCAGGGCATGATGTTCGGCTACGCGACCAACGAGACCGATAACTATATGCCGCTTCCTCTGGAGTTGGCTCATCTGCTGCTCCGCGAATTAGCCGCCATTCGCAGGGAAAGTAAGAAAATGAAGTACCTGCGTCCTGACTCAAAGTCGCAGGTGACGATTGAATACAGCGATGACCACAGACCGCTCAGGATTGATGCGCTCGTTGTTTCCACCCAACATGATGATTTTGCACCGGAAGCAGAAATGCTCGCCACGATTAAAAGAGACGTACAGGAAGTTTTAATACCGAGAGTAATAAGCAAGCTGCCAAAGCGCGTGCAGGAAATGTTCAGGGGGAATTACAAGTTGCACGTGAACCCCACCGGGAAATTCGTGATTGGCGGTCCCCATGGCGACACGGGGTTGACGGGACGCAAGATCATCGTTGACACCTACGGTGGCAAAGGCGCTCATGGCGGTGGTGCCTTTTCCGGCAAAGACCCGTCAAAGGTGGACCGTTCGGCAGCCTACGCAGTAAGGCATGTTGCGAAGAATATGGTTGCAGCGGGAGTTTGCGATGAAGTGCTGGTGCAGGTGGCTTATGCCATCGGGGTGGCGCAGCCGGTGGGATTTTTTGTAAACACCTGTGGCAAATCAAACGTGAGAATGACTGACGGGGAGATTGCAAAAAAAATCAGGGATCTGTTTGACTTGCGTCCCTATGCCATTGAACAACGTTTTAAGTTGAGAACGCCCATCTATTCTGAAACCGCATCATACGGTCACTTGGGAAGAAAACCGGAAGTGCTGGAGAAGGTATTTGCGAACGGGTCGGGAGAAAAGAAAAAAGTGAAAGTGAAACTGTTCCCGTGGGAGGAACTTGATTACGTTGAGAAAATCCAGGAAGCCTTTGGATTGAAGAGAGCCAAAAGTGCCGCGAAGAAGACTGAAGCGACATTTGCTCTATAATCTGATCCTTCTTAGCACTTCATTCAGTTCACTGATGATCATTGCGGTTGCGCCCCAGACTGTTCGCCCTCTGATATCGAAGTAGGGTGCCTGGATGTTGATTTCAGACCTCACCCTGATGCTCTTTATCCCGATCGCCTTTTCGTCAAGCAACTCCGTTACCTCCGGTTCAATGATCTCGACCACTTCTTTTTCATCGAGAATGAATTGCGGGCGTTCAGCGGAATAAGCAACCACCGGGGTGATAAGGAAATTACTTGGCGGAACATACAACTGAGTGAGTTGCCCCAGCACTTTCACCAGGTTCAGTTTGATACCCACCTCCTCATTAGCTTCCCGCAATGAAGTGTCAATCAGCGTCAGGTCGCCCTCTTCTTTCTGTCCACCGGGGAATCCGACCTGCCGGCTGTGAACGCCATCATAATCGGGGCGCTGAATCAAAACCGTGTGAATATTTTCGTCAACCGGATAAAACAGGATGAGCACACCGCTCAGTTTAGCTGAATCATAATACCTTTCCCACTGCTCGTGCGGCAAGCGGTGCTCAGGAGCCATCTTTTCCTGCGCGGCAGGACCGGGAAGAGTTTTCAGATTCTCCCGGAGTGCAGAAGAAAAGTTCGCGATCATCGGCATGACAGCAAAGCTATCAAGGAACGGGTATCCGGCAGCAGGATTCATTACAAGGTGCCGAAAGACACACCTGTTACGCCTGATTCTGGCATCTAAACCGTTGGTACTTGCTTGAAATTCAACTGCTTGGCAACCCGGCAGGAGGCGGCATTAAAGCCGCTCCGCTCTTGCAAACGCTTATTCTTTAGAACCCGAAGGAAAGAAAAGAAGGAAGAGTAGGAAGATAACAGAGAGTACTGAACTGACAATGGTCAACAGGAACGAATAAATTTTCTTCATGCTTAAAAAATTTTCTGGCTTGTAAAAAAGAACACCCTAATGACCGGCAAAGTTATTGGAAAGTTGCATGAGAAAATAAATAAATTGGAAAATAATTGTTAACAAAACGGAAAAAGTTTTGCACTTATTGCCCGACCGAAGATTTAGCCGCCCATTTTATCAGTTCATCCAACTCGACAAAGTCGAGCGTGCGTTCGTGCGTAGCTTCGAGCACCACCTTGGGCGCCTTGCCCGCCTTCCAGGCTTCCACCCAGCGGCTGGCGCACAGGCACCAGCGGTCGCCCGGCTTCAGCCCGGGAAATTGATACTCAGGACGTGGAGTAGAGAGGTCGTTGCCCTTGAGAGAGGAGAATTCAAGAAACTCGGCAGTGACTATAACGCAAACCGAATGCACCCCGAGATCATCTTCACCTGAATTGCAACACCCATCCCGGTAAAAACCCGTAAGCGGTTTTACGCTGCACGGTATCAAAGTTTCTCCGAAAACATTGGTTGCCATGAGTTTTTTCTGCCAAGATACTAATTCCTGTTCCACCACGCCCATGCTATCAGCAAGGGTTGACCAACAAGTAACCGCACCCAGGTTGCCCAAAGAGGAACGCATAACTCCTCGGTTGGACAACCGCCTGTCCGGATATGGTGCACATGAGCCGGAACGAACGCTATCAGCATGGCGATGATGCCATAAGCGGCAATCTTTCTTGTCTTTGAAAAAAGCAGCAGCGCTCCCAACACAATTTCCGCCACACCGCTTGCGGCAATGATAAAATCCGGGTTTGGAAGGCAGGAGGGAATCAATCCGTAATAAAAGTCCGGATTGCGGAAATGGTTGATGCCCGCAAACAGGTAGAAGGCTGCCATCAGGTAAAGGCCGATCCGCTTGAGCATGCGTTTTGAAGTTAAGATATAATAGATATAATATGACCTTAAATCTGCAAACTATTTGAAATGACAGGTCTCCCGCAGATTACGCTGATTCACGCAGATGAATGTCAGAAAAGAATATTTTCTGCGGAAGACTGCGTATCTGCTGAAAAATTGATTGTTCATGGATATGGATTTGAGTTTGCGGAATTTAGGCATAAACTTAAGGTTTGAGTCCGAAAAGCCGGTATTATACCGAAACAAGTCAGGTTTTCGAAAATTGAACCGTAGAATGTTCGGTATTAACCGAGAGTACGTCTCGTTCCTTCGGAAACTCGACTACTCGCGGTATAATCATCAGATGAATTGCAACAGGACGATAAAGAACAACACATCGCTTGATTTCTCAGAGCATTCATCCCTGTTAAAGGAGAGTCGTTTATTTCTTTCCGTTTAGGAAACCCGGCTGCTCCCTGCATGAAACATTGAACGAACAGAAGTGTTTCATCAAAAATTGACTATTCCTATTTGATAAGAATGTTCTGTAACATACCTTTGCCGTTATTTCCAACAATTGCGTAAGCTTTAAAAACCTCAATTATCCAAAATCTCCGGTAGCTCCCTGTGATATTCAACCAAACTTTCCGCAATATCGGCAGAACCCGCGAAATCATCGCGGTGCTGGTGAAGTATGGATTTGAGGATGTCATCGCCAATTCCACCATGCGCAACTTCGTGCCGGAGAATATGCGCATATCCTGGATGCGGCAGGAGCGCCCCGCCCTTGAATACACCCGCTATGAACGCGTCCGCATGGTAGCCGAGGAGCTGGGCCCCACTTTCGTCAAGCTGGCGCAGGTGATGAGCAACCGCCCGGATATGCTCCCGGAAGGGCTTATCAGGGAGCTGGAAAAGCTACAGGACAATGTGCCTCCCTTCAATTACAAAATCGTAAGGGAGATCATCAAGCGCGAACTGGGGGGCGAGGTCGAGGATATCTTCATGGAGTTTAATGAAAACACGTTAGCCTCCGCTTCCATCGGCCAGGTGCATGAGGCGCGGCTGAAAAGCGGTCAAAAGGTGGTGGTGAAAGTGCAGCGTCCTGATGTGCATGACATCGTGGAGCGCGACATCGCCATCATCAAGGAGGCCGTTACGCGCACCGAGCGCTATCTGCTGCGGCAGGGCATCATCAACGCCATGGATGTGGTGCTTGCCTTCGAACGCACCATGAGCAAGGAGATGGACTACCGGCATGAGGCCCGGAATATTGAACGGTTCAGGCAGACGTATAAAAACTACACCAACTTCTATATCCCGAAAGCTTACCGGGAATACTCCACCGACAAGGTGCTGGTGATTGAATTTACCGGGGGCTGCAAAATTTCGGACATCAAGCAGATACGCGCATGGGGGCTTGACCCCAGGAAGGTAGCGGAAAACGGCATGAGCATCTACCTGACGATGATCTTCGAGTATGGCTTCTTCCATGCCGACCCGCATCCCGGAAACGTATTCGTCCGCCAGGATGGAGTTATTGCCCTCATTGACTTCGGCATGGCGGGACAGTTGATGTCGAAAGACAAATTCAGCTTTGCCGGCATCTTCATCAGTTTCGCCCAGCAGGATGCCCGCCAGATGGCGATGTACATGCGCAGGTTGTCGCTTGAAGACCAGATCACCGATGAGCGCCAGTTTGAATACGACCTCAACGATCTGATTGAAGATTTCGCATCACTCGATGTCAGCGAGGGAAACATTGCCGACATGCTCACGCGCCTGCAGAAGATCATGTATGACTACAAGATGCGCGTTCCCGGCAGCGTGTTCCTCATTTTCCGCGCTTTTGCCATACTGGAGGGGCTTGGCAAGCAACTGCATCCCCGTTTCAACACCTACGAATTCATCAAGCCCTACGGGATGAAGCTGCTGCGCGAGCAGTTGAAGCCCAAGAACATTGCCAATGAAGTATCGCACCGTTTTTCGGCAATCACTTCATTCATCAACAACTTCCCCATCGAGGTCAAGGAAATCATCTCCAAGACCAGCAAGGGAAAACTGCACTTCGAAGTGGAGCACCAGGGTTATGGCTACCTGCTGAAGAAGCTCGACAGCATCACCAACCGCGTGTCTATCACGCTGATTATCGTTGCGCTCATTATCGGCTCGTCTATTGTCATGCTCGCTGACCTGCCGCAGGCTGCTAAATCTCCGGAAGGCTATCCTTATCTGAGCCTTATAGGTTTCTTCACCGCAAGCGGGCTTTTTGCGATGCTGATCTATTCGATTCTAAGAAGAAGGAAATATAAGTAGCGCTACAGCGCTTCCCGGTAAAGCCTTTTGAAATCATCCCGTGTCACCGGTTTGGGATTATTAGGATGGCAGAAATCGGCAAAGGCAAGGTCGGCAAGGGTTTCAAGGTGCTCTTCTTTCACACCGATTTCGCCCAGCTTGTGAGGAATCCCGATTTTAGTGTTGAGTTCAAACAGCCAATTTACCACGGCTTCGCCCGTTTCCTCTTGCAGATTAAGGGTGCGTGCAATTCTCCGGAATTGGCTTTCAAGACCCGGATAGTTAAAACGCATGCCATAAGGAATATTCACCGCGTTTGCCAAGCCGTGATGCGTGTCGAGCAGGGCGGAGAGCGGATGCGCAAGAGAATGCACAACGCCCAAACCCTTTTGGAAGGCTATGGCTCCCATCATCGAGCCGAGCATCATCTTCGCCCGTGACTCCGGTGAGGGACGGTTCACTGCATCATCCAATGATTCGGCAATCAGGCGGATTCCTTCCAGCGCGATGCCCTCGCAAATAGGATGGAAGTTTTTAGCAATGAAAGCTTCCATATTGTGAGTGAGCGCATCCATTCCTGTTGCTGCTGTAATGGCAGGAGGCAAATCATAAGTCAATTCCGGATCAGCGAAAACCTGTTTGGCAATTAAGCGCGGTGAAAAAAGAATCCGCTTCTTCTTGCTTTCATCTTCTGAAATAATCGCGCTTCTGCCCACTTCGCTTCCGGTTCCGGATGTTGTGGGCACAGTGACGAAATAAGGAATGATTTCCGTGACATATTTATCACCGCCTATCAAATCATCGTAATCAAACAAGTCGCGCTCGTGGAAAGCATTGAGCGCAATGGCTCTTGCTACGTCCAGCGCGGCACCGCCACCGATGCCTACAATGCTGTCGCACTCTTCGCTTCGAAACGTGTCGCCCCCTTTGATGACGTCCGACTTAACAGGATTTTTATGAATATCTGAGAAAACAACAGGATTGAGCTTCTCCTGCTTCAGATGTTCAATGATTTTTTTAAAGAAATCCAACTGCGCCACTGTCGGGTCTGTTACAATCAGTGGCTCCTTCAATCGCTGCGATTTCAAATGAGCCGGCAACTCGCGGATAACACCGCTTCCAAAACGAATGCTTGTAGGGAATGAAAATGAACTTGTTTGAGTATAATTGGTCATGCTTAAAAAATTTTTGCGGCAAAGATACTTGTTGCGAAAAAATGTAGGGCTGTTCCGCGGAATGACGGAATCCGCCCGCACTCGCGTCTCGCGAGTGCACGCTTATCAGCTATCTTCGCTCGCCAGAGGCGGGGAACCCATAAATAAGGAAGCAATACCGCCTACCTAATCATAGGCATTTTCACCGTTTCGGTCTGCAAACGCTGACAGAGCGTATATTTTTGCCTCCCACTTATTTTGTGAACGGTGAGAAAATTTGCTTTGCTCCTCTGTCTTTTTGCATCGCTGCGCGCCTTTTCCGCAGACGATGATTCCACGCGCCATGCGAAACTGGACAAACTCTGGAAAGTGCTTCAGCATGTGAAGGTGGGCGGCTACGGAGCCATCAACTATTACGTGTTCAATTGGGAAACGGACACCGCAAGGCGCGATGCGATTGACCTTGAGCGCTTCGTGTTTGAGTTGAAAATTAAATTCACCGACAAGCTGAAGCTCAATTCGGAAATTGAATTCGAGCATGGCGGCACGGGCGCTGCCGTGGAGTTTGACCGTTTTGAGGAGTTTGGCGAGTTTGAGTATGAAATCGAAAAGGGTGGCGAAATACTCATTGAGCAGCTCAACCTAGAATATAACCACCGGCATTGGCTGAATATCCGCGCTGGCAGGGTGAAAGTTCCCGTAGGGTTGTATTATGCTTATGATGAGCCGACCGAATACTTCACACCCACCATCACGGAAATGGAAGCGAACCTCATCCCTACCGCATGGACGGATTTCGGAGTGATGTTCTCCGGCTCATTTGATAAAGAAAACCGTTTTCAATATGTGCTGGGCGCGGTAAACGGGCTTGATAATTCCGCCTTTTCTTCCGCTACCTGGGTGCGCAGGGGAAATCAGAAACGTTTTGAAACGGTGAACGCAGAAGACTGGGCGGGCACAGCGCGGTTTGATTTTTCATGGAAGGAAGAAAACTTCGCTGGCGTGAGCGGCTACTTCGGTAACTCGACAAACAATCGCCCGAAGCCCGATTTGAAAGTGCCCGGATATGTCGGCATTGTGGATGCTCATGCCGCGGTTGATTACGGTTTTATTAAAGGCAAGGCGGCAGTGCTGTGGGGGAATGTGTCCAATGCCGATGCGATTTCCGCAGCAAACAGGAACCTGTCGAACAACCTCAATGTAAAACGCACTCCCGTTGGCAGCCAGGCGCTCGGAGCCTATGCAGAGCTGGGAACCGATATTCTGGAAATCACGCGCAGTTTTTCCGACATGAAATTCAAGGGCGGACTGACCGTTTACGGGCGGTTTGATTACTACGACTCCATGTTCAGAACTACGGGCGATGTGTTCAACAATCCGCGGTGGGAACGGAAAGCATGGGGAATCGGACTGAATTTCCAGCCGGTGAAACAGGTTGTCCTGAAATCTTATTTCTCAAGCAGAAAAGTGGGCATACCGGATAACAACATGGAAAACACTTTCATCATGGGTCTCGGATTTGCATTTTAATTACAATAACAAAAAACAGCAACATGAAAAAACAACTCCTCTTCTTCAGCCTGATTGCGGCAACGTTGTTCCTTTCTTCCTGCGACAAAGAAGGCGGCACGGATGACGGCTTTGATTATTCAGCGCAAATCACCACATCAGGCGATGTGATACTTGCCACCTATGCCGACCTTGACCAGAAGGTAACCAATCTTGCCTCCACGCTTGCCGCATTGGATGCGAATCCCACGCAGCAGAATCTGGAAGCCTCGCGTCAGGCGTGGCGCGAAGCCCGCGAGCCGTGGGAAAAAGCGGAAGGATTTCTTTTCGGTCCCGTGGACCAGCAGGGCATTGACCCTTCGATAGATTCCTGGCCCGTAAACGTGGTGGACCTGAATGCCGTGCTGGCAAGTTCCGCTGCGCTCAATGCAAGCTATATCAACACGCTGGAAGGCACGCTGAAAGGGTTTCACACTATTGAATGGCTGCTCTTTGGCGAAACAGGCAATAAGGCAATCGGCAGCTTCACCGTGCGTGAGTTTGAATATCTGGCAGGATGCTCTGAAACTTTGCAGCAGGCAACGGCACAGCTTTATGACGCCTGGGCTCCCGAAGGAGACAATTTTTACAACACGCTCGTAACTGCAGGCAGCGGCAGCGCGGTGTATGTTTCCCAAAAGGCAGCGCTGGAGGAAATTATAAACGGGCTGGTAACGATTGCCGATGAAGTCGCCAACGGAAAAATCAACGACCCGTTTACGCAGCAGAATCTTTTGCTGGAAGAATCGCGCTTCAGCGCCAACTCAAAAGCTGATTTTGCAGACAACATCCGCAGCATCAAAAATATCTGGCTGGGCGGCTACAACACCGAAAGCGCAGACGGCATCTCATCAGTCATCAAAGAGAAGAATGCCGATTTGGATGCGCGCGTGAAAACGCATATTGACGAAGCCGTCAGCGCCATTGAAAACATTCCGGGCACTTTCTCCGCTGCAATCTTCAATAACCAGGCGGAAGTGCAGAATGCGCAGGACAAAGTGCGCAGCCTGCAGGAAGTGTTGCAAAGCGAGGTATTGCCTTTCATCTCTAATCTGTAAATAAATTGAATTCATAATAAATGAAACACACAACAGCCGTCCTGCTGCTTGTTACCGGAATTTTCACCTTCACCTTCCACGCGTGCCAGAAAGACCCTGCCGCAAATCCTTATTATGAACAAGGCGAGGAAAATGCCGGTGGCGCAAACACCGTTGATTTGCAGAGCAGCAACACGTTTGACGCGCCTTCACCGGCACTCACAGTTTCCGAATTGAGAAAACATCTGGACGGGCTGCCTCTCTTTGAAGGCACCTTCGTAACCAATCCCGCCACCGTCAATGGCGGGCTGGGACCGCTTTTCAACACCACCGGGTGCGAAGCCTGCCACACAAAAAACGGCAGGGCGCCCTTTCCTGCCAGCGGCAGCGCCCTTGGCGGACTGCTGCTGCGCCTGAGCGTGGACGGGACAGGCGCCCATGGCGACCCCGCACCTGTTCCGGGTTTTGGAGGACAACTGCAGCAAAAGGCGGTCTTCGGCACACAGCAGGAGGGCGATGTGTCCTTTCATTTTGAAGAAACCACCGGCTCCTTCAGTGATGGAGAAGTTTACTCCCTGCGCAAGCCGGTTTTCAGCATTGACAATACTTATATTCCCCTGCCTGCCGGTGTAAAAACCTCTCCGCGCATTGCTCCTCCCGTGTTTGGGCTGGGGCTGCTCGAAGCGGTGGACGAAAGCGCGATGCTTGCAAACGCAGATGAAAGCGATGCTGACGGTGATGGAATTTCCGGCAAAGCAAACTATGTGTGGGATGAGCTGAATCAAAAGGTTGCCATCGGGAAATTCGGGTGGAAAGCCAATCAGCCGCACATTTATCAGCAAAAAGCCGGAGCATTCAACGGTGATATGGGAATTACCAGCGCATT
>CAZCXH010000062.1:0-25403 GCA_964502525.1 uncultured Chitinophagaceae bacterium | reverse complement strand
CGCAGAGGATCGAAGTGAAAGTGCAAGTTCCGGCAATGCAGGAATCAGTCGTGCATAAATCACCGTCATCGCAAATGATAGTAGTGAACACGCAGCTTCCGTTGACACAGGAATCGGTCGTGCACGGATCTCCGTCATCGCAAATGATAGCCGTGAATACGCAACTTCCGCTGACGCAAGAATCAGTGGTGCAGCCATCCGCATCATCGCAGAGGATCGAATTGAAAGTACAAGTTCCGCCAATGCAGGAATCAGTCGTGCACAAGTCGCTGTCATCACATAAGACAGGAGTGAATACGCAACTTCCGTTGACGCAGGAATCAGTCGTACAGCCATCCGCATCATCGCACACAACCGGGGTGAAATCACAAACTCCATTTAAACAAGAATCACTCGTGCAGGAATTGCTATCGTTACAGATAATCACAGTAAACCTACAGACACCGGTGATGCATGAATCGGACGTGCAGCCATTCAAATCGTCACAAACGATAGAAGTGTAAATACAACCCGCACCTTGACACGAATCGGTGGTGCAATCATCCCCATCATCACAGGTCACAGCAGTATGCAGACATCCGGCAATAGAATCACAACCATCCGTTGTGCACGCATTCGCGTCATTGCAATTCACCGGCATTGTGGCGCATCCTATAAGAGGATTGCATCCGTCAATTGTGCAGGCGTTGCTGTCGTTGCAGAATATGGGTATCGGAAAACATCCTGTCACCGGGTGGCAACTGTCAGCGGTGCAGGCGTTTCCGTCATTACATGAAATCGCAGTATAACCACAACCGGTTATTGAATCACAAATGTCCGTTGTGCAAACATTCGTATCATCACAATTCAATGTATCGTTTGTACATCCGGCAATTGAATCACAGCCATCAATGGTACAGGCATCTCCGTCATCACAGTTCACCGGCACAAAAACACATCCAGTCAGCGAATCGCAGCTATCGCTTGTGCATGCAGTTCCATCATCACAGGTAATCGCTGTGGAAACACATCCCATAATTGAATCACAATTGTCGGCAGTACATGCGTTGCTGTCATCGCATGGAATTACAGTATGGAAGCATCCATTCAGAGTATCACATGAATCTGCGGTGCATGCATCTGAGTCATTGCAAATTAACAATATGCTGGTGCAGCCGGAAAGCGAATCACAATTGTCGGTTGTGCATGCATTTCCATCATCACAAACCAAAGGGGCGTAATTACAGGCAGCACCGCTGCAGGTATCAATCGTGCAGGCATCAGCATCATCACACAGAACCAATGTTATGTTAGTTGTTATGATGCTGTCACAGCCGTTCCCCAATGACAAAGTATCGTGGAATGCCCCGTCCTGCTTATAAACAGAATTTCCGATAACAACCGAATCTCCCGGACAAATGGAAGTGTCAATAACAATGGTCGCTGCGCTCAAAACGGAAAGATTTGTTATTACGACTGAATCGCATCCGTTTGAGGCGGTTAAAGTGTCGTAGTAAGTGCCGCTTGTATCGCGGAAAACCCCTCCCACAAACAATGAATCTCCTCCGCAAATGCTTGTATCAATAGTATTTTGAGAATGCTGATTGACAGTAAGGATGCTGGTTACGATGGAATCGCAGCCGTTTGATGAGATGAAAGTATCAACGTAGGTTCCCGAACTGTCGCGGTATGCTCCTCCGGCAAATACGCTGTCTCCTTCGCAAATGCTGATTGCAAGCGTATTGGTCGAAACAGGCAGCACGGTGAGGTTGGTGAAAACAATACTGTCGCAGCCGCTCACGGTACTCAGCGTGTCAGAATAGTTGCCGGTTGTATCGTAAACGCTCGATCCAACGGTGATGCTGTTCCCATCGCAGAAGGTTGTGTCAATGGACGTGGTTTGTACAGGATTCAGACTGATTGTGGTGGTGATAATGCTGTCGCATCCGCTTGCTGCTGCCAAAGTATCATAATATGTTCCGGTTGAATCGTAAACAGAATTGCCAACCGCAATAGAATCTCCCGGGCAGATATTCGTGTCAATTGCCGCGCGAGAACTTGGAATGACGGTGAGGTTCACGGTTATCAAACTATCGCATCCATTGGCGGCAACAAATGTGTCCGCATAAACTCCTGAAGAATCGCGGTAACTGCCACCGGCAAACACGCTGTCTCCCTCGCAGATTGTTGTATCGGTCATAACAACGGAAGCAGGCAGCACAATCAGGTTGGTCGCAATCACGCTGTCGCAGCCGTTGGCTGAAACGGACGAAACCGTATCGTAATAAACTCCTGCAGTTTTCCTGACGGCACCACCGACATAGAATGAATCACCATCGCAAATCGTGATGTCGCGGGATGACGTTCCAACAGGAATTATTGAAATAGTGGTTGTGACAATGCTGTCGCAGCCGTTGAAGCCTGCATTCTGCAGCGTGTCAACAAATGTTCCTGCCGAATCATAGGTTGAAGAGCCGATGGTGATGCTTTGGTTAGAGCAAAGCACAGTGTCAATGGTTGCGATGCTGATGGGTTTCACCGTTACGGTAACTTCCGCGGAAGGTGTGCAGCCTCCGCTCAAAGTGTCGGCAACCGTGTAAGTGGTGGTGACAGGAGGGTTGACCGTGATGGTGGAACCGCTTTGATTTCCCGGATACCAGGCATAACTCAATCCTCCTGAAGCAGTTAATGTGACCGGTGAGCCAAAGCAAACTGTGGTGTCGTTGCTGACATTCAGTGTTCCGATGTTGGTAACGATCACCGGCAGCGTGATGGAGTCGTAGCAAATAGAGTAGGGGTCATTTTTCACCCAAAGCGTCACATCAAATGTGTCAACGGAATTGTACTGATGCTGCGGATTGTTGGGGGAGGTATAAGTTGCCATCGTGCCATCGCCAAAATCCCAAATCCATTCGATGATATTGTACCCAACACCGGAGGAAAGATCGGTGAAGGAGGTCGGCATGCCCAGGCAAACCGTATCGGCAGTGAAATTCGGTTCGGGAGGCGGGATTTTAGTCAGCATGATATGACCGCGGTTATCGCCACCGAGGAAACCGAAACCATCCAGTTGAATCGTGTAATGCGTGTTGGTGTCCAATCCGTAATCGTGAGTAAACACGTAGTTGTATCCATCGCAGATGTCCGTTTGCTGGCAGTCGAGCAGCGCCTGCGGGTTGTTGTCGCATGGAGTTTCATCCTCATAGATCGCAATTGAAAGCCCGTCAGTGGGTATGCTTACAAGGCAGTTGCCGCCAATGGTGCCCCACACCGTAACCGTGTAAGTGCCTCCGCAGGAATCGGTGGTGAACTGGAAGTAGAGCGAATGGTCGGGTTCTCCACCGTCACCACATTCGATATAGCCAGGATCTCCGCTCGAAACATTTTCTCCGCTGGCGCCCTGCGTATCCCAGCAGTACGCGGTGTCGAGCACCATCACCGTTGCGGTATTGCAATCATCCGACCCGCAGCGGTCGGTAACGCACAACCCGAATTCATCTCCATTCACATTGAATGGATTCAGGATGTTATAAATATCATCATTGTACACCTGCAGATAAATCGTTTGTCCGCCTGCCGGATTAACCGGGATATAATAAAACGGATCGTTCCCGATTCCGCCCTGCGAACAATCAATGGGAGTCAGGCTGTTGCAGTTGCCCGAATAAGCATTGATGGTAAGGTTGCTGTTGGTAATGCCAAGCAAACCATACTCATCGTTGCCTTCAATCAATATCTGTCCTGAGTTGGGAGAGGGCGTGGTGAAACTGAACCAAATGTCCCCGCAGTTATCTCCGCAGCCTAAGGTAAACGGACTGATAATTGAAATGGTAGGATTTCCATAATTAGTCGCAATGGCATCATCGTTATCAATCCAATCGGGTCCACTTCCCGACTGGCATGAAATGTTTCCGATGAATGAAGTGATGTCAATCGCGCCATTGCAGCCGTCATTGGGCGGAGGCACATAGCCGGGGTTGGGATTGGTGATGGTGATGTCAAATTCACCGTAATCACCGGTGAGGTCGCCACCGTCAATCTGGACATAATACGTTTGTCCGGGCGCAACGCAGGTTATCGTTTCATCCACGTCAAATGCGAAAGGATCATTGGGGAAGGATGGGATGAAGTTGTCATACGTTCCGCCCACCTGGACAAATGATGAAAAATTGCAGGAGCCGTCCGTGCTGAGGTACAAATGGAAATTGACGTCAATATCTCCATCACTGTTAATCACAATCCGCACTTCACCCGAAGGCGGTCCGGTGAACGTGTACCACACCGTTTCGTCATCACTGTCTTCATTCGGCTCATTCGGCTCAACGGTAGCGCAATAATTTCTTCCGGGTTGTGTTGAACCAAGCGGAACATTGCCGTGACTGCAAACATTGTCATGCAGGGGAACAGTTGCATTGTTGTCCTGCACGACTGAAATATCAAAAGTTCCACGGTCGTTTCCGACAGCGTCAATTCCATCCAATTGAATGATGTACTCGGTGTTTGCAGGAACGCAGGAGAAGAACATGCTCAGTCCTCCGGTGTTCAGCAATGAAGAATTGCGCACAAGGCTTAGGCTGTTGAAATTGCAGGAGCCTTGCGGATTGACTCTGTAAACAGAAATTATAGCATCGAGATTGTTCGTATTGGTGACATTGATCGTAATGTTGCCGACAGTGCTTGGTGTCGTGTAGCGGTACCAAACCGTTTCATCATAGTTCGGATCAGTAATGTCGGTCAGTCCGCTTACGTTCGGCTCGCCCGCTTCTTCCGAAGCGCAAATATTATTTTGATTGTTGAAGTTTCTGGTGGTGTTTACGGGAACAACTCCGAAGTTCAGCGCATTGCAGAAGTTGTCATTGACCGGAAACGAATGTGCGGAGCCGTTGTCGGTGACGCTGATATCAAACGTGCCGACATTTCCCAAAATATCATCTCCGTCCACCTGCACATAATAGGTTGTGTTCGGATCAAGGCAATTCAAAACCACCTGATCGGAGCCGACCGGATCATCTCCGATGAAGGTGAGGTCAAAGAAATTGCAGGACGGATAGGCGTCCACGCTGAAGACATTGATATTGGGAGAAATCCCGCTCGTGTTGGACACATTCACAGTAACCGTTCCTGGGGTTGCGGAAGTGGTGAACGTAAACCAAACCGTTTCATCATAGTCAATGTCGGTAATCACGGGGTTGCCGCTCACGAAAGGCTCGCCTGTTTCTTCGGAAGAGCAGAAATTATTTGAGGGAACCACCGCTGTTGAGCCGCCTGGCGGCACAACACCCAGAGTGGCATGATCGCAGATGTCATCATTGGGAGGAAATGAGTTGATGGTGCCGTCATCCGAAACGGAGATGTTGAAAACGCCTTCATCGCCAATCACATCCAACCCGTCAATCTGCACATAATAAGTTGTGTTCGGATGCAGGCATTGAATATCCATGCTGATGCTCGAAACCGGCAACGGGTTGAAAACATTATCCACTTCGATCATTTGAGAAAAGCTGGCGAACGATCCGCTGCATCCCGGTGCTCCGCTGAATACACCGATAGTTGCGTTAATTCCGCTCACGTTTTGTACCGTGACATTGATGGTTCCGGGATTGTTGTTCGTTGTGAAAGAATACCAAACGGTTTCGTCATAGTTGATGTCGTTATAATTTCCTCCGCTCACCAGCGGTTCGCCCGGTTCTTCCAGCGCGCAGAAATTATTTTGATTCGTCAATGAAACTGTGTTGCCTGACGGAACAACGCCCATCGCTATCGCATCGCACACATCGTCATTTGCTGGAATCACATGAGGATTCCCGTCATCGGTAACCGTGATGTCGAATTCGCCTTCTTCATTGAAGAAAAAGTCCCATCCGTCAATCTGGATGTAATAAGTCGTATTCGGCTGAAGACAGCCAACAGTAAGGCTCTCGCTGCCGATGTCGGGAATGGGCCACACCGGAATAAAGGCATCATCAATTTCGTACAGGTCGTTGAAGTTGCAGGTCGTTCCGGTCAGCGATTCGTACAGCACGATGCTTGAGTTGATGAAATAATCCGGTGGGATTTGCAGCGCGGAGTAAACGTCAATGGTGAATTCTCCGGGAGTGGCACCGGTCGTGAACCTGTACCAAACCGTTTCGTCCGAAGAAATATCAAAAGTATTGGTGATGCCGCTCACGTTAGGCTCGCCCGGCTCTTCCGAAGCGCAGCGATTGGTCTGATTGGCAAGCGTAACGGTTCCTCCCGAACCGATCAAGCCCATGTTGGTCGAGCTGCACAAATCATCGTTGTTTGCAACAGGCGGGGGCGCGAGCGTTTCAATCACGAGGTCGAACCAGCCGTAGCCGAGCGCATCAAGCAGCGGGATGTCCGCATTGCCGTCAACCTGCACGAAATATCTTACTCCTCCTTTCAGACACTGCACTTCCACCGTTTCGCTGAAGAAGATGGGATCGTAGTTCGAAATAATCTCATGCATCGTTCCGGTGCAGGTGTTGTTGGAAGAAGCATACACCGCAATCTGCAGGTCAACATTATCCGAATAAGTTGAACTCAAAACATTGTTATTGGCGGTAATCTGAACGTGACCGGTGCTGGGGGCGATGAATGAAAACCAAAGCGTATTGTCGGGAGTGATGTCGTTGAGCGGAATGCCATCGTTATCGGTTGAGGTCGGGTCTGGTTCGTTAGGATCAATGCCAGCGCACTCGTTGTTGAAAGGGGAAGCGGAAATCGTTCCGCCCACTGAACTGCTTGCAGTTCCGATATGAAGGAAATCGCAGATGGAATCATTCTGCGAAGCGGGCGGACCGCCAATGTCTTCCACCTCGATGCTGAAGTATCCGTCAAGATCGTCCACGTTCCCGATGAGGAACGACTCGCCATCCACCATGATGAAGTACGTGTGACCGGGAATCAGGCAGTACACATCGCGCAGGAATTCGTCATTGGTGATAAAATCCAAATCGAGCGGATAGGCAATGTCGCTCACCTGGTATTCGCTGCGCACTTCAAACAAATTGCCCTGGCAGGGATTGGTCTGGTCATCCGTTCCGAAAATGGCAACCTGCAAGTCAATGTCGTCAGGATCGCCCTGCGGGTTGTCGGTGTCTTTGGCGTACACGTGAACGCGGCCGGAAGCCGGTGCGGTGAACGTGTACCACACGGTCATGTCTGTCTGGAAGCCTGACGGTATGGGTTCCAGGATGTTATCCGCGCAGAAATTCGTTTGATAATACAAACCCACCTGCCCGCCCGTGGGATCACCCATATAAATCGCATCGCATATTTCGTCATTCGGAGCCGGAGGGCTTTGATAGTCTTCAATCTTGAATTCAAAATGTCCGACCATCAGCTCATCGAGCAGCGGAACATTATCTCCGTCAATCTGGATGAAATATGTTTTTGTCGGATCAAGGCAGGTGATGCGCAACACGTCATTTCCCATGATGCTCATGGAAGTGAACGGATCAGCGCTTTCCACTTCGCCAAAGAAACCAGCGCAGTTGTTGGTGGTTGACTGATAAACCGCCACTTCCAGATTGATGTCATCGGGAACGGCATCATTATCGAGATAAATTTCCACGCTTTGGGAAGCGGGGGCTTGAAAGGTGTACCAGATTGTTTTTTCCGGATCCTGGAAAGCACCGAGGTTGCCCCAGTTCACGCCACGGGGTTCATTGGGTTCAATACCCGCGCAATAGTTATTCACGTCCGGCAGCACCACCGTGCCGTTGTCAGGCACTCTTCCCAATGGGATGGCGCTGCAGATATTGTCATTCAGCGCCCTCACGATGTTGTTATCAACTATCTGAAGGCTGAACTGGTCTTCATATCCGAAATTGAGCACGCTGAGGATAAGGTTCGCATCAATCTGAACATAATATGTAGTGTTGGGCTGAAGGCAGCGAACGGTGCGGTCGGAAATGTCGGGATCGGCAACTCCTCCTATTTCATCGAAGTTTTGAAGCTCAACCAAGTTATTGATGGTGTTGCAATTGTTATCCGGGTCTTCGAAAATGTGAAGGATGGTGAAGAATGTGGAAGGCAAGCCGGACGCATCCAGATATACTTCATAGCCGATATTGGAAATGGAATTATCGGTAGTGAATTTATACCAAACAGTATTTTCACTTTGGAGCAAAGTTCCGCTCGTTAGCGGCTCACCGCTTTGACTGTTGGAGCAGAAGTTGCTTTCTGTCGGAAGGTTGATGGAAGTTCCCAGTGAGAGAGTGCCGAGGTCAGTCGCATTGCAAATATCATTGTTATTAGGTCGGGGGATGCCGTTGTCGGTGATGGAAAGATCAAAGACTCCCTCTTCTTCGAGAGGCCAGTCAAGTCCGTCAACCTGGATGAAGTAAGTGGTGTTCGGATTCACGCATTGCATGGAGACGCTGGCGTCATATAAAAACGGAACCAATGCCGAAGCGTCATCCACGAAATTCAGGCTGCCGAAAGCGCACGATGATGCTGGAACGACCTCGTAAACCGCGACATACCCGTTGATGTCATTGCCGCTGCTTCCCCCGTTAAAATTGATGGTGATCTCGCTTGCAACAGTTGCACCGGTGGTGAAGCGGTACCACACGGTTTCATCATTGCCCCCCGTGTTAGGCTCGCCACCCTGATCATTGGCGCAAACATTATTCTGGTTATTCGCATTCAGCGAGCTTCCGAAGTTCAGCGTTCCGAGGTCGGTGAAGCTGCAGATGTCGTTGTTGGGAGTGGTGTAGGTGAAGTTACCGCTCACCACGCGTCTGAGCCTGTAGCAATACTCGCCTGTGCATCCGCTTGTAACGTTGACGCAGATAGGGGGATAAGTCAACGTGCCGTTGTTGGTGGTTGTCGGCAAATTGTCTGTCCGGCTTGCCGATCCGTCACAGGGTCCACCTATAAAGTTGCCAAACGCTGGATCACAGGCCGAAGGAAGAGGACCATCGTCCTCACAACTGCCAAATGTTATCTGCACGGTTGAAGGAACATCAATAGCACAATCATAGCTTTCATCAACAATGCTGATCGAAACCGATTGAGAAAATGTACCATTGCGTCCTCCCTCAAAATGACAGTCATCATTGACAGCTCCCGGTCCGGTCCAATACCAGGTGGGATCGCTATCGCCTCCAAAGAATCCATCGCAATCGCCAATGGTTGTGCTTACCTCATCAACAATGAACTGGATACGTTTTTGGGCGAAAGAGTTCAAGCCAATCATAAGCATACCAACCACCATGCACCATCTGCCGGTGCAAATGAACAGGCTTGTTGGCTTATCGTGCAGAAGCATTGTTGGCTTGCGATCTCAAGACCTCCTTGAACAACTGCATGAGGGGATTCTTCGCTCCGCTCAGAATGACGGCAATCCCAAGGAGGTGCGCTTGTTATTTTGGTTCTGCGGTTTTCTGCTCTGCCGCTTTCTCCGCCCTCTTCTTTCTCAGCTTCAGCAACTCGTTGGTGAGGTAGGTTTCAAACTCTTCTTTCTTCATGTCCTGGAAGGTCTTGCCGGGGTTGGCTTTCTGGTATTCCGCCAAAAGCGTTTCATATTCTTCCATCGTGATGGCTCCTGATGAACTTCTGTCAACGCGGGTGGGCGCGGTTTCCTTTTTGACGTCCGGGGCTGGCTCGGTTTGAGCCGAAAGCGCGGTTGCCGCCAAAAGCAAACCGCAAAAAACACTGCCTGTTATAAGGTTTTTCATGACTGGTATTGGTTTAAATGGTTTAGCCATAAAAATACCAATAATCAGGGAGAAACCCTAATCAGATTATGAACAAATGGGATGAAAAATGAATGGACAGTTATACTCCTAAGGGGAAAGAATTACTCCCTGAAAGGTAACCGGTGATCGGTTATCAGCAATCAGTTTATCCATTTGTCAACCCATTACTATTTTACCGATACTGATTACCTGCCATTGGAACCTCTCAGTCCTCGCCCTTCAGGTGTTTTCGAAGATTCTTTTTGAATGCAGCGTAGCGTCTCGAATCCGCGTTTTGATTTCAGCGATGGAAACAGGATGAAGCAACCTCGGAGGGTCGAATGTTTCATCGAGATCATCGAAATAGTTGACCGCCTTGAGCGCAATAAGCGGGTTGACATGCGGATATTTTATTGCGAAAAAATTCAGCATATCGCTCATGGAGAAATGTTCCAGCAGATAATGAACATCAATGAAATCCTTCAGCCTTTTTCCCGATTGGATAATGGCATTGAACTTCATGGCGGCAATATCTTCCCTGGAAAGAAAGGTGATTCCTTCTTCGCAGATCGGAGGGTTCACCAAGGGATAGTTGTGCGTGATGAAGTCAACTTTGATTTCATTGACCATTCCAATAACTGTGTTTTTTCTCCTGTAGATTTCCCTGAATGAAAATTTTTTTGCAATCAAATCAACCATTGGGCTGTCTTCAAATTCTTCCTGTGAGAACAAATCAATATCAACCGAGTTGCGATGACCTAATTGCAGGGCAAGCGATGTGCCGCCAGCCAAGGCAAAGCTTTTAAGTTCTGGCAATGATTGCAGTTGCTGTATCAAGCTGAAAGTAGCGGGTGAAATTATTTTGGCGCTCTTATGCAGCATGCAGCATATCAGAATTCATAAATAAACGGGAAAACTGTTTATCTCTTTCATCCAATTGAGCCGACCATTCGATGGTATCGGAAATTTGCTGCCGGGTGTAGTATTTCATCATTTCCCGCCATTCGTTCAAATCGCCTAACTGAAGCACCCTCTCTATGACAATCTTATAGGAGCGGTCGAAGTTGAAGGAGTCGTAATCATATTCCCACAGCAGACGGGCTGGAATGTTCGGTCTGGCTTTCATGCAGCGCGATGATTTCTTCTCAAATATACCGAAAACAACGCTCTTAATATTGCTGCTGGAGGGTTATGCCAGCTTTGACGGATTCCGTCCCTGCGAGGGATGGAATCTGTTCAATTCACTCGGCAAGACTTCACCTCAGCAACACTGCCTTCACGCTTTGTGAATGTGCCTCCGTGAACATGCGAACATGATACAGTCCTTTGCTTAGTCTGTTGCCCGCATCATCCTCTCCATCCCATTCAACGGAATGTTCGCCTGCGCTAAACGAAGCAGCTTCTGTCTTTCTGATTTGCCTGCCGAGCAGGTCATAAATCGCAATGCTCACAACATCATCCTGCGGCAGAGCGAAGATGATGTTGGTGGCGTTGGTGAAGGGATTTGGTTGTACCGACAGATTCCATCCCTGCGAGGGATGGAATCTGTTAGACCAATCTCCCACTTTCACCATCCCATTCTGCGGCACGATGTTCAGCAAATCAAGATTCTCGTTGTAGGCTTCGCTGGCGGTTAGCTCTGAGCCGAGGGTGATGGGCGAGAAACTGCCGTTGGCGCCAATCACTTTGAACTTCATCTCAAACGCCACCGCATCATCATCGAGCGTCACTGCGTTTGTCATCTCATCATACCATGTGGTGGTGAGATAGCCTTCGTTTTTGCTATATTCTCCGTAGTAACCTTTCAGGGATTTGTTGTTTATTTCAAGCAATGACAAAACGCTTGCATCCCATGATAGAGTGAATTGATAGCCGATGATGTTTTTGAAATCTCTTACTTTGACGGGGATTGAAAACTCATCATCGGGCAGAAAGCTATGCTCATCCATCTTGAATTTTACATCGCCTGTTGCGGCTTGCTTGGGCATGTTAGGGTTCCAACTCCCATTGACGTCACCTAACTTGATACCTATGAAATCCTGACCGGTGATGCTTGCGCTGAGGTTTTGATAAGTCCGGCTGCTTTGAAAAGGAAAGGGATTCTGGGGATTGGCAAATGCGTAATCATCGGGAACAAAAGCCCAAAGTCTCCCGCCCGGAAAGGAGGAAGCATTGCCAAGAATGACGGAGCGCATGTGAAGAATATCAAGCGTGGTGATGGATGAAGAATTGTTCACATCAGCAGCGATTATCTTATAAGAAGAAGGAAGCGCCTGGATTGCAAGAATTTGCCTTTGTATTAATACGATGTCAAATGTGGTGACGCCATTGCTGACGGTAATATCATTGTTTTTTGACGGTGAAACAGTGTAGCTGCCTCCGGCAGAAACATTAAAGCTGTAAAGCCCGTTGGCTCCGGTAATCATTGAATTGGTATTGGAGCCTGTGAGGCTGATGGTTGCGCCATTTACAGGCGAACCTGTCTCAGAAAAAATTCCACCGGATATCGCGGCATTGCAGGCGACAGGATTGTGGGCGCAACTGCCCGCATTGCATTGGTCAGATGTGCAAGGGTCACCGTCATTGCAATCAAGGGCTGACAAGCACCCGGCTATTGTTGGAATAAGACACCATTCCATCAATACTCCCGTATCATCCGTTGCATCATCGGCAACGAACAGCGTCCAACTGCCGCTCACACTTTCTCCATCAAAAGCGGAAAGCCATCCATCGGGCAATGTATTGACAAAACTGTCAGCGGGACAATACAAACTGCCGCCTTCATCGTCAAAAGTCAATTCAATATTATCGTAGCCGTTGCATTGATCGCTGATTAAGGAAACTTCAGTTCCCATCGGGCTTCTTAAAAATATGTCAAGGTCGGACGCATAGGTATGGCTTATTTTGATTTTTACATTCAGGTCGCTGACAAAACCGGTATCATTCACCGTTATCACGTCATTCACCGTGTCAATATCCGGGATGGCAATTGACGGTGTTGCGCAAATGCAGTTGCCGGTTGGCGAATAGCTGCATCCACCGCTCAGGCATTGATCAGTTGTGCACGGATCCCGGTCGTTGCATATTCTTGGCTGATAAACACAAGTCCCGTTATCGCAAACATCAATTGTGCAGAAATTGCCATCGCTGCATGGCGGATTGCAGGCGCTTGACGTGCATGCCAGAGAGTTCAGCAGGCTTGCGCGAGGCGGAACCTGCAAAGCAGCGAGCATCCTGTCTTTCTGCCCCTGCGTGAATCTCTCCCAGTTAACGGCTCCGCAATATGACAGATAATTTTTGACGGAATTTTCCCACACTCCCGTTGGGCTGCACGGGTTGGTGCAATCTCCCGCCTTGTGAGGCGGAGTGTCGCAAACCCTGTCTCCGTCAACAAGACAGTTGGTATCCACCGGGCAATACGCATTAAAGCCATCACCCTCGAAGGTATGAAACAGGAAAAACCCGTGTCCCATTTCATGCGTCAGCAATCCATCCCAGTAATAATCATGCGCGATGGTGAGTCCATCGTATGGAGTTCCTGAAGGGAAGTAGGCATATGCCGCTGAACCGCATATCGTATTTACAACCCATATATTATAATAGTCTGCCGTTGGCCATCTGCTCAAATCTTTTATCACTGTTTCAGTTACACCGGAATCGCTGCAAATTCCATAATTCGCATAGCCGGTTACGCCTGAGCCGTCAACCCTTACGATGCCCGAAGTCGGGTTGCCATTCGGATCTCTTACGGCAAGGCAAAATTCGATTTGCGTATCCACACTGTTAATCCCGCTCACAGCCCGAAAACGGTTGTTCAAACCGGTGATGCCGTCAATTATCACGGCATCAGCAAGGTTTGTTCCCGTTCCAACGGCTTCCCCCAGATGAATCACGTGCACAACTACCGGGATGGTATATACAGTGGGTCCTCTGCGCTGCGATGAAAGTTCGGCCACCTTTTCCCTCACCAGCGTTTCGCGTTTAAGGAAGTCGGTTCTGTATTGCAGGTTGGTTTGCATCAGCCGGTCGTGCAACTGCTGCGAGCCGCAAAGCCCTGATGAATGCTGCGACTGAACTGCCGTGATCGCTGCGGTGCAGGATATGAGGAGGAGGAATAATGTTTTCATCTTCCAAACGTATGAGTTTCATTTCACTTGTGCAAGGATTTACAAAGGATTCTAAATGAATGCAACCGTATGTAACCGCTTTGAAAATTTGATACCCTATTTTATACACGGTTCCTTTCAACGGAAACGCGTGAAATTCGCTCCTCAATTTTTTCAGGGCAACAGGAAGAAAACAAGATAAGAATGGAGAACAGGCATGTAATATTTTCTGTTGCCGGTGCGCTGATATTTACCATTCTGGGATTTGTTGCGGGGTGATTCACTTCTCACTTTGCAGATGAGCGTGCAGAGCAAAGAAAACCGGATGCCAGCCAGGGAGAAAAAATAAGCGAGAGAAGGGGAGGAGGTTACAGCCATATCAACCCGCTTTGGGAATGCGACAACTTCAACCCCAATGGGCATGCGCCAACCGATGATTATATCACGGTAGAAACCGCGTATCTTTATCAATGAAAAAACTATGCAATGTCACTTCCTGAAATCCTAAAGCTTAGCATTCCCGAACGCATACTGCTTGTCGAAGCGATTTGGGACAGCATTGCAAATGAAGAAAACTCTCAACATCAATACCAATTAAGCCCTGAGCAAATCAGTTTTCTGGAAGAGGAAATGAAAGCCTACTCAAAAAATCCGGAAGATGGCTCATCATGGGAAGAGATTAAGAAGAGGGTTATGAGAGGAAAATGAGCTATCGTCTCATTATTCGCAAAAGGGCGGAAAAGCACCTTTCGGAAGCCTATACATGGTATGAGAATCAACGAGCCGGGCTTGGTGCTGAGTTTTTTCTATGCGTTGAGGCGAAACTTCAGGTAATTACTGCTAACCCTTTTTTATGCCAGGTAAGGCACAAGAATATCCGTTGTGCTTTAGTTGCCCGCTTCCCTTACGGCATCTTCTATTTTATTGACGGACAAAAAATTGTCGTAGTCGCAGTATTTCACTTGAGTCGTAATCCCAGGTTGTGGCAGAAGTAGGGAAGTGTTTACTCACTTTCCCACTACAATCCTTCTCACCACCTCGCCTTCCGCCATCTTTATCTTCAGCAAGTAGCTGCCTGCCGGGAGGCTGCTCATGTCGAGCGTTGCGTTGTTATTGGTTAGCGTATTTCTGAATATTTCTTTTCCAACCAAATCCATCAGCAGCGCTTCTCTCATGCTTCCGTGTTTCGCGGTGATATGCAGCACATCGCTTGCGGGGTTCGGGTAGATGGAAATATTCAAATCATTGTTCATCTGCGCTATCCCCGACAGTTCCTGTTTCACATAGATGGTGCCCCCATCGTAGAACAGCGTCATCTCATTTTCATTGTTGTCAATGGCGCGCACACTGCTGAACGAGAGCAGCAGCGGCAGCACGAGGAAGTCTTTCCCGGAGATGTCGTCTTTCATCGTGAAGCTGATGGTGCCGATTTGCCCCCAGCCGCCCACGCTCACGCGGTTGAGGCGGGTGAGCGCCACGTCCATCTTTTCTTCTCCATACATATCATAATCGAAGCTCAGCAGGTCGCCCATGTTGCCCGCGAAGGAATTGACGGGAGCGAATGACATCGTGTTTTCCTCCACAATCGCATTATCATAATTTACGGTGAATGCGATGCCGTAGAAATTGCTCACCTGCAAATCATTGGTGCCGAGGTAAACGGGCACGTCAAGGTGCTGCCCGGCAAGGGCGGTGTCGTCAGGCAGGTCGAAATACAACTCCGGGTCAACGAACTTCTGCCCCACTCTGCCGCCCGATTTGTTGTGCGTTAATCCATAGTTCAGGAAAATCGGCAATGTGTCAGCGCTGTTGATGGTGCCGTCACCATCGCAGTCAACATGTTTCAGGTTCGGACCGCTTGCGAGCGCGAGAAACCAGTCGGGGCAATATTGCCCGTTCCAAGCATTGGTGGCGTTGGGGCGCGGGAAGCCGCTGATGCCGTTGCCGATGCCGATGGCAAGCACGTCATTGTTGTTCGCCACGCCATCGCTGTTGGCGTCACCGGCCCACACGCAATCTTCATCCACCTCCACATGCACCCAGAACGTAACGTGGCACGATCCGTCTTCGATGCGCACCCAGTAGTCTTTCGTTTCTTCAGGCGAGGCGAGCGGAGTGGCGGAGGTGCGGTCGGAAAGCCCGTTGCCCGGATCCCAGTAATAAGTGTCGCCACCATAGGCAGCAAGCTGAACGGTGTCGCCACGGCAGACGGAGAATGAGTCGGATGTCACGCCCATCGTGCTGGCGCTGTTCACTACGAAAACGGTGACGGAGTCGGTGGAGGTGCAGCCGTTGTCATCAGTGGCGGTCACTGCGAATAGGGTGGTCGTTGTTACCTGCACCTGCGTGATGCGGTCATCGCTGCCGGTTGACCACGAGTAAGAGTAGGGAAGCGCGCCCTCGAAGGCATTGGCTTCGAGCGTCACGGTTCCCGGCTCGCAGAGGGAAATGTCATCCCACGCGGTGACGTAGAAAGCTCCGCAGCCGCCCGTGGCGCCTACGGTGAAGCATTTGTCTTCAATGCATCCGGCTGAATCCGTCACGAGCACGCAGTACTGTCCGGGAGCGAGGTTGTCAATGTTTTGGGTGGTTTCTCCGTTGGACCAATCGAACGTGTAAGGCGCAGTGCCACCGCTCATGGAGATGGTGATGGCGCCCGTTGCCGCACCGGCAGTGGAAGGAGTGACTACCCCTGTGATCTGGAATCCACCGGCATGTCCGACCGTGAATGTTTTCACGGTTCTGCATGAGCCATTGTCTTCAACCGTCACGGTATAGTTTCCGGCAGGGATGCTAAAAAGGTCTTCTGTCGTGTCGCCATTAGACCAATTATAGTAATATGGCGGAGTGCCGAACTGTACGGTGATGTTAATATACCCCATCGGGGCGCCACAGGGATCATTGCCCACATTTCCGGTGACGCCAAAATCATTACACCCTACACCTTCCACTTCGAAACACCCATCTTCCGCGCAGCCGTTGGCGTCAACGACAAGGACGCAATATGTTCCGTCTTCAAGACCAGAGATATTTTGTGTGTTGTCGCCATGCGTCCAGTTGTAAGAATAGGGAGGAGTTCCACCCGTGACAGTAAGATTGATTGCGCCATCCATCGCACCAGCAGCGCTCACATCGGTAATGCTCGCAGAAATGCTGAGATTATTGGCAGCGGTTTCCACATGCAGCGTTTCGTGCAAGGCGCACCCGGCAGAATCTGTTACTGTGAAACGATAAGAACCTGCTGCAAGATTGTAGAGGTCTTCATCCGTGGAGCCGTTTGTCCATGTGTACGAGTAGGGAGGCGTTCCGCCAGAAACGATGAGGTTGATTCCGCCATTGGCGGAGCCACAGCTTGCATCCGTGATTTGAAATGTGAATGCAAAGCCACCGCAACCGCCCTGTGCCACCTCTACCACAAAGCACTTATCCGCAATGCATCCGTTCACATCGGTCACCGTCACGCAATACTGACCGATTTCAAGACCGTCAACATTTCTACCAGTTTCGCCATTCGACCAGCGGTAAGTGTAGGGCGATGTTCCGCCAGCGATGGTGATATTGATTCTTCCATCATCCTGACCGGGACCGCTGACATCGGTGACTGTGCCGCTGACGGTCATGCTGCAGGGCGTTGTTGCGGCTTCCACATGAAAGCAATGATCGGCAGAACATCCGTTGGCATCAGTCACGCTCAGGCAATAAGTTCCGATGGAAAGATTTTCAATAATTCTGTCGTTGGAACCGGTTGACCATGAGTAGGTGTAAGGAACCGTGCCGCCAGTGACGAATGGTTCAATCCTACCATCGGCTGCGCCCGGAGTGGCATCGCGCACTGAGCCGGTGATCACGAGGTTGCATCCCTGTACGGTTTCAATCAGGAAGCACTTGTCGGCAGAGCATCCGTTCGCGTCTGTTACCGTGACGCAATACGTTCCCGCTGCAAGCCCGTCAACAATCCTTCCTGTTTCACCATTTGACCAACTGTAAGAGTAGGGTGGAGCGCCCCCGGTGACAGTGAGTTCAATAGCACCCATGCGAACTCCGGGAACAATATGAGAGACAGAACCGGTGATAGTGAGATTGCCTGATGATTCAACAATGAACGTTTCCGTGAAGCGGCAACCGCTTGTGTCTTCAACCGTGACGCGGTAAGAACCATGTGTGAGGTTGGATAAATCCTGATCATCGGAACCGTTTGACCATGAGTATGAATAAGGAGGTGTTCCGCCTGTAACTGATAGGTTGATGCTGCCATTTGCAGAACCGCAACTTGCATCGGTGATCTGGAAATTCACTTCGAAGTCAGCGCAGGGATTGGGCTGTTCAATGTCGAAACACCCATCTTCCGCGCAGCCATTGAAATCAGTAACCAGCACACAATAAGTACCGACAGGCAGGTTGGCGAGGTTTTGCGTTGTCTCGCCATTGTTCCAAATATAAGAATATGGAGCGGTGCCGCCCGTAACAGTGAGATTAATGGCTCCATCAGAACCGCCAGCCGTGCTGACATTCGTGTTCACTGCCGACAGCGTGAGGTGGTTGGCATTTTCAACGAGATACGTTTCGGTGAAAACGCATCCGCTGCTGTCGGTGATGGTCACGCGGTAATTGCCGACAGCGAGATTGTTAAGGTCTTGCGAAGTTGCCCCGTTGCTCCAGGAATAGGTAATGGGGGGAGTGCCGCCAACGGTCACATCAATGCTGCCGTTGGATAAACCGCAATTGGCGTGAGTTACTTCCACTTCAACCTCAAAGCCCGTAACGGTGATATAGTTGGTTTTTGTCTCCGTATCGGAAGCTCCTGTGCCATAGGCGGTGAGCGTCACGGTGTATGTGCCGGGCGTTGAATAGAAATGTACGGGGTTTTCATCATACGAAATGGCGCCATCGCCAAAGTTCCAATCCCACTCGATGGAGTTGGTTGAGTTGTTGTCGAACTCGACTCTGAGCGGGGCGCATCCGGAAGTGACGCTGGCAGTGAAATTGGCGGTGGGCTGGGCTTTGACCGCAGACGAAAAGCAAAAAGCGGCAATGAGCAGAGCGAGGCAGCGGTTGAATAATGTTGGTTTCATATTACGTGTTTTTGAAAGTTAGATAAATTACAGTTCTTCACGCTACAATATTAAATCGGCTCTAAGGGATAAAAAAGTACAGATTTTGGAGATTTTGGAGTAACTTAAAGTTAGTTTATGGTTTACGGTTTACAGTTTACGGTTATTTTCAGCCTGATTTTCAAATGATTAGGTTGATAGGTAAAAATACGGGTTAGCTTGTTTTTTGGAGCAATGAAGGATAATAAAACCATCAGGGCAATTACATCCCTTTCTTCACAGGAGTTGAACTGGTTTTGGCAGTTTGTTCATTCTCCTTATTTCAACACGCATGAGAACCTGCGAAAGCTGATTGATATGATATATGAAGCCTCGCCCGGTTTTGATGAGAAAGCTTTGGACGCTAAAAAAACTTTCAAAAAAATATTTCCGAAAGAGAAATTCAATTCCCAGAAACTCAGCGACCTGCTGACTTATCTCTACCGCCTGTATGAGAAATTTTTAGCGCAGTTGGAGTTCGAAGGAGACGAGTCGCAGCAAAAGCTTGCCCTGCTTAAAACTTATCGCGCGCGCAACTCGGACAGGCAGTTCATTAAAACGCTGGAACTGATTCGCGGCAACGGTCTTATCCATGGGATGGATGAAAACCGTTTTCTGACGGAATACAGGCTGGAATCAGAATCTGACTTGTATTTCACTTCGAAAGACTCGCGCACCACCGACAAGAGCATCGAGCGGAAAACCATCAGCCTCGATTTGTTTTACCTCACCGCCAAGCTGCGCAGTTGCTGCGAGATGATCAACCGTCAGAATATCGTGAGCGAAAAATATGAAATACGGATGCTGGATGAAGTGAAAGTGTTCGTGAAAAATAATTTCCAACTGCTGGAAAAATATCCTTCCATACTTATTTATTATCAGATATTGCAAACGCTGCAGGACAGCCGTACAGAGCAGCACTATTACAAATTGGTGGAATTGCTTGAAAGACATTCACAGCCTCACCCCCGCCCCCTCTCCTTTGGAGAGGGGAGTTCAGGCAGCTTTGCGATGGTAATCGAAAAGGGCGAGTTGCGGACGATGTATGACTACGCGCAGAACTATTGCATCAAGAAAATCAACAGCGGCAATACAAAATTTCTGAATGAGATTTTCAAGCTCTATCGCACTTTGCTTTCCAATGAATTGATGCTGGATGATAACCACCACCTTTCACAATGGGATTACAAGAATATTGTAACGACAGGCACGCGACTGAAGGAATATGCGTGGTGCGAGAAATTTCTGAATGATTACAAAGAAAAGCTACCGCCTGCGGATAAAGAGAATGCTTTCGCGTTCAATCTCGCCACACTGTATTACAGCCAGAAAAAATATGACAAGGCATTGCAACTCCTCCAAACGGTTGAGTTCACTGATGTTTATTACGGGCTTGGCGCTCGCTCGCTCCTGATGAAAGTTTACTATGAAGCCGGTGAATTCGAGCCGCTTTATTCGCTGTTCGATTCGTTCAAGATTTATCTGAAAAGGAACAAGCTGGTTTCGCAGTATCAGTACCGGGTGCATTTCAACCTGGTGAAAATGACGAGGCGTTTGGCGAAAATAAAATCAATGGAAGGCTTGTCGCGAAAAGAGACGATTGCAAAACAGTTGGATCAATTGAAGAAGAAAATAGATGCAACTCCGGAAATCACCAACCTGAACTGGTTGCTGGAGATGATGGAGAAACTAAACCGTTGATCTATCCGCGGCATCTACATTCCAGCCTTCCAATATGCTTTGCTCCTTTCCCTCTAACAGCGCATCGCCAAGAGTGGCGGCCTTGCTTTTATTGGCGGCAGCAATGAGTTTTTCATAATGCGAATTACCCACCGATTTCAGGTGCTGCAAATGATTCTTCCATCGGTTGAAGCCGTTAATACATTCGTCAGGATTGACTCCTGCTATTTCACAGTAGTCTAAATACAGTTTCAGTTTTTTGAGATGAGTTACTTCTTCAGAATCGCCACCGTTCAATTTGTCAATTTCATTGCCAACCGGAATTTTCCCGAGCGCAAGCAGGCTGCTGTCATCAACGTTAAGCAATGACGTGAGCAATTCGCGCGGTCTGGATAGAAATGCAAGTTTCCACACTGTCTCCTTGAAATAAGGATTGCCATTTTCGAATTTCTTATTGAGCCGCAGCAGTTTTTCCATGGCGGTATTGATCTGGCTTTCCTTTTCGACTTCGGTCATGGAAGTGATGTTCAAGCTCAGCTTGAACCGATTTCTTATCTCATCAGCGGGATTCAGCTTTTCAGCTTCCTTTGAAACTCCCTCCATGTCTTTTTTATGCTGGTGCCATTGCTCCACGAAGCCGATGTAATCCTCGAAATTCTTTTTATTTCTCTTGCTGTAATCATTTGCTGGGTTAATTTCAGCCGAGCGGTAATGTTTGATAATATCTCCCAATTCGCTTGAAGAAAGACTGCCAAGCGAAAGATTTTCAGGATAGCGCACAGGGATGATATTAACCGTAAACCCTTCGCTGCATCCCCATTTCACGATGTCGGGCAACCCGCGCCAATTAGGTGTCATAGGGTGTTCACCGTGACGTTCGACCCGATGGATTTCGCGTATTGCAAAAACCATTTGAAGTTTTCCATCATGCGTTCGAAGACGGAGTTCACCCTTATCTTCTCATAAGTTTCTTTTTCAATGGAATCAATGGAAATTGTCAGGTTCAAGCGCATGCGTTCAAGCAATTGCTTGATGCGATTATTCAGGATCGTCCCGTTGGTGGTCACCCACACGTTCATCTGCGGGTTCAATTGCGCCATCTTTTCCCATATCTTCAGATAGATTTCTACAAGGAAAGGTTCGCCCCCGAAAAAGTTCGCATGAGTGAGATGCGGGATGAATTCCTCCAACTGCTGCACAAACTCATTGTCATAAGGCGTTGGAATGGGAGGCAGATGCTCGCGATTTTTTCTGATTGATGATGAAAAAAGCCCGCTGCACATCACACATTCAAGGTTGCAGGTGTTTTCCAACTCAAATTCCATCATGCTCGGATAGCGTGGATCGGGCTGCATCATCCTTGCATAGTCGAAAGCTTTTGCCTTGACGCCCCCGAAGTTTCGACTCTTCAAATCGAAATCGCAACCCTTGCAGCCGTGTCCAAGGTTTTTTTCAGTGATGTATTGCCTTAACTCACCGACAGCCGTTCCATTCCAGATTTCGGAGATGGATTTTTCGGGATATACTCCCAGCACATGGTCCCGGTTTTCACAGCAGGCAAGCACCTTGCCTTCATGCGCGAAGTAAAGGTTAGAGAACGGGGCGTAACAAAACCTGTCAAGCGATTTGACAGCGGTATCGAATTTAGCGGGGTTCAGCCTGGTCTTGGTATACTCATCAAACAGAACAGGATCAATCATCGCGAGATTTTACAGGAAAGTTAATCAATGATGGTTTTTGAAAATCGGTTTGTCCGGAATGGTTAAGTTTAACTTAAATTCACCACATGACTGCAATCCAACTGAAATCGAACATCAATAGGATTATTGAGAACATTCAAAACGAGCAGCTTTTGCAAACTATTTATGAGTTTCTGAAAAGCAGCGAGCATACTAAGAACAGGTTGTGGGATAGCCTGACAGAGGAACAAAAAAAGGAAGTGATCTGGGCTTATGAGGAATCGGAAGATGAGAAAAGCCTGCTTGATAATGATAAGGTGATGAAGAAGTTCAAATGAAAATATTTTGGACTAAGCGGGCTGAAAAGCGGTTCAGCGGCATCGTTGATTATCTGCGGAATGAGTGGGGTGGGAAAGTGAAAGATGCCTTTGTTCAAAAGACAGATGACTTCCTGAAGCTGCTTGAAAGATTTCCTGAGATTGGCTCGGTTGAGGTGGAAGAGAAAAATATCCGGGGATATACGCTCACCAAACACAACCGCGTGTTTTATCGCATTAAGAAAGACAAAATCATTCTGCTGACATTTTTTGATACGCGTCAAAACCCGAAGAGAAAGCCACGTTGATTTTCATGCATTCAACGATGCCGGTGATGGTCATGGGGTACATGCGGTGGGCGGTATATCACATCAAGTTTTATCTTTGAATAAATCTCAGAGAAATGGCTCCGCTCACAACAGACAGGAAAGCAGCAAGGAAGAGACAATTGCTCGCGAAAAAAGTCGGCAGAAGAAATCCCACCAAAGTGAAAAAGGCAATTCAAGAAATGGCGGGCGTATGGATTGATCGGAAAGATATTGATGCAGCCAATATCAGGAAGGAAGCATGGACGAGGAAATGATTCTGTACGACTCGGATGTAATTGTTGAATTGTGGCGCAACGATCAGGGTGTTGTCGAAATGGTTAAGCAATTGGGCGAGGAGAATCTTTACATCAACGCCATCATCAAAGCTGAAATCCAGAACAAAGCGGTTGACAAGAGAGATTTGCGGCACATCAACCAGCGTCTTGAGAATTTTCCCTTAATCGTGCTCGATGATGACATTTCTGAAAAGTTCAACGGCATTTTCGAGAAGTATCTTTTGAGCCATCGTCCGGCTGTGCCGGATATGCTTGTGGCTGCAACTGCATTATCGTATGACATTTCTTTGTTCACTCTCAACATTGACCACTTCTCTTTTGTAGCGGGATTGAAATTAATTCAGCATGACTTGAAACCTCTGCCGAGAAAGAAAGGCAGTTGGTTTCTTTAGCTGATAGATACGGATGAACTGCTGACGAGCAACGCTACGAGTGCGACACGATAAGGAAACGGGATAACCCGCGCCACCCTTCGACTCCGCTCAGGGTGACCCACGCACGATTTCAATTCCTCTCCTTCGCGGTGTAGTATTTGAGTTTTTTGTCTTTGAGGGCTTTCATGCATTCAACGATGCCGGTGATGGTCATGGGGTACATGTGCCAAATTACCTGCCGGAAGCGTGAATGATATTGTGAACTATGAATCTTCCTTTTACGGTTTTGAACGCTATTATCCAGTTGTCAACCTGAATACATTGTAATGCTCTTGCTGCAAGCACCGGGTCTTTGCAAAGAGCATAGCTCACTTTGGGAATTGCGAGCCGGGCAATTTTATTAATGAAGCGATTGATGAACCTGCTTCCGCTTCCCGGAGTGTTTCTCCGTTCTGCCCACTCGCCAATGGCAAATAATACTTCTTCAGCTTCCGGCTGAAATTCCAGTTTCATTTGGAAGATGATTTCCCTGAGAGTCTTTTTTTCAGGCGGGCTTTGACTTTTTCTGCGGACACCGGCTTACCACCCGAAGTTCTGGCAAGGTATTCTTCCAACTCATCATCCGTAAACTTTCGCCCGATGCCGAGGGCAACATCTTTTGTGGTAAGAGGTTTGAATTTAGCGACCGTCATCTGAATGCCCAACTCGCTGGCAAGGTTAGCCAGCATTTTCTCCTGGTTTTTATTGGATACGGTGAGCGCAAATGTTTTCATACAAATGTTTTTGACAAAGCTAATAGATACGGATAAACCCCTCACAAAGCAATGCTTTTTTCTGGCGACAGGCCGCTCCTACGGAGCTTGTGGGTGTGGGATTTTTCTACCAACAGGCCGTCCCGAACGAAACTTAGTATGGATGGATTGCGGATGCAAAGAAAGGGGCAAGGGAAAGTCTAAGAGCAAAAGAACGAGTCTTCGTGCGTTTTATGAAGTTTATCACAGCACCCTGAGTTTTGGGTAGTTCTTTCTTTTGTCTTGATACAAAAGAAAGAACGAAAGAAAAAATCAAGCGCGAAAAAATCACTCCGTGTTTTCGCGCAGCAAGCGCATCTGAGCGGTGGCGGGAATTTCAAGGGTGTGGTAACAAGGGAGCAATAAGAATTTCTTAACTTGGTCAAAAGAAGTTTCATGAACAATTACGAGAAATATATCAGCATTTCTCCTGAGATTCGGTTTGGCAAGCCGTGTATCAAAGGAACGAGAATAGCGGTGCTGGATATTTTACAATGGCTCGCTTCGGGGATGACATTTGAAGAAATTCAAAAGGATTTCCCCGAATTGAAGGTGCAGCATATCAGAGCTGCATTGGCGTTTGCCGCTCATCGCGAAAGCATCACCAAAATTATTGCAGCGTAAATGAAGCTTCTGATTGACGCTAATCTTTCATGGCGTCTGGTTAAGCTTATTGCAAAGTCTTTTCCCGATTCAATTCATGTTTCTAAAACCGGTTTGAAAATTCCCGCTAAGGATAAACAAATTTGGGATTGGGCTAAGAAGAACGGTTACACGATTGTTACCAATGATGAAGATTTTTACCTCCTGCTTTTAACATACGGCTTCCCTCCGAAAGTTGTTTTGATACAAACCGGAAACCAAAGCACCGCTTACATTGCTGACATTCTGCTTCAATACAAACAACAAATCAGAGCAATGGCTGATTCAAAAGAGTATGGGTTGTTGGAAATTTATTAAGCGCAAAAGAATGGTGGAGTTTATCCTGAATGTGTCTTTGTGGGTTTCATAAAGTTTATCGCAGCACCCTGAGTTTTGTGGTAGTTCTTTCTTGCCTCCCGATAGAATCGGGATGCTTCGCTATTGATGCAAGAAAG
>CAZCXH010000061.1:0-25548 GCA_964502525.1 uncultured Chitinophagaceae bacterium | reverse complement strand
GATTTTAGTTGACTTTTCAACACCTCAATCAGTCAACCTATTTCAGGACGAGACACCTTCTCCTTCTGGAGAGGGAAGGGGTGAGGCAATAAAAAGAGCAATTTTTAGAACTGCCCTTATTACTTATTCAATCATAAAACATGATTTGGATATGTATGGAATATAAATCCGCATCGGTGTCAGGGTTGACGCCTGAGCGGAAGCGCGCAAGATACACCTGGCTTTTTCCTTCTGCGGCTGCATACTCCTGCCTGCTGGCGTCATCTGATTCTGTTCTTGCATCGGGGTAGCAATGCCTGAATTTTTCCACCAGCGCGTCAAACTGTTTTTTGGATGCGGATTCGTCTGCGTCTTTGGCATAATAGCCGATGGAATGTGCGATTTTTTTCGTGCTGGTGTACATCGAGGTTTCCACCGAGGCGGCTCCGCTGAGCGGCAGCGGGCATTTATAGTCGGTCATCATATCCTCTTTGCCGGTTTCTGCACCCAGCAGCTTGCTTTTGTCTTTATGGTATTGGGCTACGATGCTTTTTATATCGCTGCACAAATCGCCCTGGGCGGCTGCTGTGAAAAATGCTGCGCACACAAAGCACGCTGCGAACAGGATTTGTTTTTTCATGGTGTGATTTTTTTTGCAAAGTAATGAAAAAGTGATTTGGGTATTGAGTATCAAGTATTTTAAACAGTAGGAAGAAAAGTTCACGGAGTATTGGCGGAGAAATTGGTTGGGTAAGTGAAGTTCTATTCAGTCCGCTTTGCCATCACGCTGAAAACTGGTAGCTTTCATTCCGTACCTTGCACTCTGAAACAGCATTGATAGCCGGCAAATCCTTATGAATCCTTACGACTACATCATCATCGGTTCGGGCTTTGGCGGCAGCGTTTCCGCCATGCGGCTCACGGAGAAAGGCTACCGCGTTGCCGTGCTGGAACAGGGGAAGCGGTTTTCCGACAATGATTTTCCGAAAACCAACCGCATCATCCGCAAGTATCTGTGGCTGCCGCTGCTGCGGTGTTTCGGTCCTCAAAACCTTGCATTTTTCAAAGAAGCCTTCGTGCTGCGCGGCATCGGAGTGGGAGGCGGCAGCCTGATTTACGCCAACACCCACATGGTTCCGCCCGATGCTTTCTTTGAAAATCCTGTGTGGGCATCGCTGAACGATTGGAAGAAAATTTTAATGCCTTTCTATGACAAAGCCCGCTTCATGCTCGGCACGGTGCCTGCCAGAAATTTAAACACGGAAGACAACATCCTGCGCGACATTGCGCGGGAGATGGGGCAGGAAGCATCTTTCAAAGGAGTGAATGTTGGCGTTTATTACGGTGACCGCGACAAAGAAGTGGATCCTTACTTCAACGGTCATGGCCCCATGCGCAAAGGATGCATCGAGTGTGCCGGGTGCATGGTGGGATGCCGCTACAATGCGAAAAACACATTGGTTAAAAATTACCTGTATTTCGCTGAAAAATCCGGAGCGCAGGTTTTTCCTGAAACGAAGGTTTATAAAATTGAATACCGCGACAATCAGTATTGGGTGCATACGTGCAGCAGCACCGCCTGGAGAAAAGGAGAAAGCCGCATCTTCAAAAGCAGCGGGCTGGTGATGAGCGCGGGCGTGGTGGGTACGCTGAATCTTTTGCTGAAGCAGAAACACCAATACAAAACGCTCACCGCGTTGTCAGACCGGCTGGGAAAAAACGTTCGGACGAATTCGAAATCCATTGGCGGAGTTACCAGCGCGCGAGAGAAGCTCAACAATGGCGTAGCCATCACGAGCATCTTTGCGCCAGACAAAGACACGCACATCGAGCTGGTAAAATTTCCCGACAAGTCAGACGGAATGCGGCTGCTGGGCGTCCCCGCTGCCGGCAGGGGCAACGGCTTCACGCGCACATTGAAGCTGATGGGCAATATCATCACGCATCCGGCAGATTTCTTACGGATGCTCTTCAACCGCAAATGGGCGACCAACTCCATCCTTGTGATGGTGATGCAGACTCTTGACAGTTCTATGGAGATGATTTACAGAAAATCACTGTTCTCTTCCGGCATCACGCTGGTGAACAAAAGCGCGCAGCGCGTGTCGCCCTACAAGGAAGCCGGACAGGAAGTGGCAAGACGGTTTGCAAAAAAAGTTGGAGGTATTCCCGCCAATAACATTACCGAGTTGATGTTCAACATGTCAACAGCCGACCACATCATGGGCGGCTGTCCGCTGGGCGAAAACATTCAGAGCGGTGTGGTGAATAAAAAATTTGAAGTGTTCGGCTATCCGCGCATGTACATTGTTGACGGCTCCATCATCCCCTGCAACCTGGGCGTAAATCCAAGCCTCACGATAACGGCATTAAGCGAATACGCGATGTCGCATGTTCACGAAAAGGAAGGGAATAAAAACAAGAAGCTCGATGAGTTGCTGAAGATGAATACGGCTGCGGATGTGCAACACTCCCGACAATCCCCTGCTTCATAATGCGATAAATGAGCCGATAGCCGTTCGAAGAAGTTTGCAAAGAAGTGGAAAAATAACTCATCTATTCAACCCTGTTCACCTCAATGCTTTTAAGCCAATAGACATGAAACTCACGGCAACATACCCTTTCTTCGCCAACCTGCACAATGACCTATCAATATGTCGCCCTTAAAAGCGAGTGGGCGATGCTGCATATTCCGAAAAGAAAGGAAATTCGCAGCAGGGTTTGGGCAATTTGTTTTCAAGCAAATTTTTTTCAATTTTAATCCGAACGGAATACTTCGTTATGAAGAAAGCGCTTGCTGCACTGATAGCATCAGCCTTTATTTTCTCAGGTTTTAAAAAACAGGATGAGCGGCAGCTATCCGTTGTCGTGGCGGCAAATATGAAAAATGCCATGGATTCGCTCATCACCATCTTTGAGCAGTTAAATCCGGGCGATAACATTCAGGTTATCTACGGTTCATCCGGCAAATTTTACGAGCAAATCTTACATGGCGCGCCTTTCGAAATGTTTTTTTCCGCTGATATGGATTACCCCGAAAAATTAAAAGACGCGGGATATGCGGTTTCCTCCGTTAAAATGTATGCCATTGGGAAAATCGTTTTATGGAGCAAAAAAACTGACCCTGGTACAAGACAAATGAATACGCTGCTGGATGCTTCCGTTAAAAAGATATCCATCGCCAATCCCGCTACTGCACCTTACGGGGCAAAAGCGGTGGAAAGCATGAAGTATTACAATGTTTACGAACAGATAAAAGACAAACTGGTTTATGGTGAAAACATTGCGCAGGCTGCACAGTTTGCCGCTTTTGGCGCTGCCGATATTGGAATCATCGCCTTGTCAGACGCGCTTTCGCCAAAGATGAAACAGGAGAACGGGAAATTTTATATCCTTCCGCAGGAAAGCTACAGCCCGCTGGAGCAGGGATGCGTTATTTTAAAACAAGGAAAAAGTCATCCCGTTGCAGAAAAGTTTTATACATTTATCTCTTCAGAAAAAGCTGTTGCGGTATTGACCCATTTCGGATACGGACATGACGAACAGTAGCGATGAATAAACTGGAAGCGACCATAAAAGAAATCCTTACGCATGACGGCATCTCTCTTGTAAAACTGGAATCGCCCGATAATGTTGTTTTCACTTCCGTTGTTATTGACACTCCGGAAACAGCCGGCTACCTGAAAACCGGAAACCGGGTGAACATGCTTTTTAAGGAAACGGAGGTCAGCATTGCCAAAGGCGCGGTTGAAAATATCAGCCTGCAAAACCGCATCCCTTGTAAAATAAAAGCAATAAATACAGGAGTCCTTTTTTGCGAGTTGCACCTGGTTTGGGGCGACAATAATCTCTATTCCATTATCACCGGCAACGCATGCCGGCAATTGATGCTGCAAGAAAATGATGCGGTAACCGCGCTGATTAAAACCAACGAAATAAGTTTATCGCCCCATGATTGACATAGAACCTTTGTGGCTTTCAGCCGAACTGGCGCTCATCACAACCGGCATCCTGTTTGTCATCGCCCTGCCGCTCTGCTACTGGCTTGCCTATAGTGATTTCAAAATGAAAACCGTTGTAGAGACCATTGTCAGTCTGCCGCTGGTTCTTCCTCCGACCGTACTGGGATTTTACCTGCTGCTTGCATTCAGTCCTGAAAATGCGTTTGGTAATTTTTTAGACCGGCACTTCGACACCCGTCTTGTTTTCACCTTCGAGGGCTTAGTCGTTTCATCGGTGCTGTACAGCATGCCGTTCATGGTTCATCCCCTGCAATCCGGCTTGAAAAATTTGCCGGCATCGCTCCGCGAAGCATCGTTTACATTAGGAAAATCAAAAATTACAACGCTTTTTAAAATACTTCTGCCCAACATCAAGCCATCGCTGCTCACGGGCATTGTGCTCACCTTCGCGCATACTATTGGTGAATTTGGCGTGGTGCTGATGATAGGCGGCAGCATTCCGGGTGAAACGAAAGTTGTTTCCATCGCCATTTACGATGAGGTGCAGTCCATGAATTACCACAACGCGAATGTCTATGCCGGAGTTTTATTTGCGTTTACCTTCATCACGCTGCTCGGAGTTTACCTGCTCAATCATTCCTTCAGCAAAGCCAACCCTTTAAATGATTAAGTTCTTTGCCCGGAAAATTTTGAAAACTGCCGATGGTGTAATGCCATTGGAAGTATCCTTTCAACTGGAGCAGGGACAGTTTCTGTCCGTGTATGGAAATTCAGGCGCGGGTAAAACAACGCTGCTCCGCATTCTGGCAGGGCTTACGGAAACAGAAAAATCAGAAATAGAGGTTGGCGGAAAAGTATGGGAGAACTCCGCTGCAAAAATTCATATTCCGGTGCAGAAGCGCTCCGTGGGATTTGTTTTTCAGGATTTCGCGTTGTTTCCGAATCTCACCGTGCGGGAAAATCTGGAATATGCGCTGCAAAAAAACAACGACCGAAAAACTGCCGGTGAACTGCTGGAGATGATGGAACTGCAGGCATTTCAAAACAGCAAGCCGCAGCATATTTCGGGAGGGCAAAAACAGCGTGTGGCGCTGGCGCGCGCCATCATCCGCAAACCTGAGATTCTTCTGCTTGATGAGCCTTTGTCAGCGCTTGACGATGAAATGCGCCAGAAGCTGCAGGATTATATTTTAAAAATACACCGGCATTTCAAACTCACAACGATACTGGTCAGCCATCACCTGCCGGAAATATTTAAACTGTCGGATAAAGTGATTTTTCTTGAAAAAGGAAAAATAAAAAAGGAAGGAAGCCCTGCACACGTGTTTTCGGAAGATAAAATCAGCAGCAAGTTCAAAATCACCGGTGAAATCATTTCCATAGAAAAAAGCGATGTGGTTTATATCGTAAGTGTTTTAACAGGAAATAGTATCGTGAAGGTAATCGCTACCGGTGAAGAAGTGAACGAGCTGAAACCCGGTTTAAAAGTTTTGGTGGCTTCCAAAGCCTTTAACCCGATTATTCAAAAGATAACGCTCTGACCGCTTGAACCGGATGTCCTGTTTGAACCTTCATCGTCTCCTATATTAGATTTTCAAATTGAATGAAGAGTATATTTATTACAGGCGGCTTGTCGGGATTGGGTAATGCCTTATCGCAGATGTTTCACCGAAGCGGTTACCGCGTGGGGGTTTGCGATATTGCCGACAAGGCTGAGGCGGAAAAGAAATTGCCGGAGGGAATAACTTATTACTGCGCGGATGTTCTCGATAAAGAAAATCTCGCAGGCGCCATCCGTGACTTTGCCTCGCATGGAAGTCTGGATATCGTAGTGGCGAACGCAGGCATCTCCATGCCCAAGGCGAAAATTCCGGATTTTGACTTGGGAAGAAAAGTGATTGAAGTCAATGTGATTGGCGCGTTGAACACCTTCGAACCGGCCATTGCAATCATGAAAAAGCAGAGCAGCGGGCAATTGGTGGCAATGGGTTCCATTGCCGGAACCATCGGACTGCCGGGCACTGCCATTTATGGCGCTTCAAAATCCGCTGTCATCAACCTGTGCGAGTCGCTTGAGATTGATTTGCATCACTACGGCATCAAGGTTACCACCATCGCTCCGGGCTTCATTGACACGCCCCTCACGAAAAACAACAGGCACAAAATGCCTTTCCTGATGCAGCAGGAAAAAGCGGTGCAGTTGATTTATGACGCCATCATTAAACGGAAAGGATTATTTGTTTTTCCGTTTCCGCTGATGCTGATTTCAAGAATACTGTATCACCTGCCGCGCGGCTTTTACAAACACTTTATGAAAAGGGATTATCTCGGTCTGGCAAAAGACTGACTCATTTCCCCTTCGGCTCCTCGTGCATCTTTTTGAACTGCATCAGCGAGGGCGCCCACATGTGCTTCACCGGGTTTACGTCCACATGAATCACCGAACATTTTTGCGAATCAATGCACCGCTGAATAGCACCTTCCAGTTTTTCAGGGTTGGCAACACGCTCACCATGCGCGCCCATGCTTTCAGCCAGCTTATCCCACGCGATTTCACCGAGGTCGGCATTGATGGTTTCTTCTTCGGAAAGCGATTTCATGATGAGCGTTTTTATCGGCTTCAGCGCAAACTGCTGATTCATTTTCACCATGCCCCACTGCTTGTCAGCCACCACGAGATAAACAACTTTTAGTTTGTTGCGCACCGCAGTTTCGATTTCCTGCGGATGAAATCCCATGGCGCCATCACCGATGATGCAATACACCTGCCGTTCGGGAAAAGCCGCTGCCGCGCCCAGCGCCTGGCTCACACCCGCTCCGAGCATGCCCATCTTGGGTGTGGAGATGCCTGTGCCGGGATGCATGCATTTGTAAAAGAACATACCCCACACCGCAGTGTTGCCGCCATCAAACACCGCAATGGCTTCATTGCCGAAAACTTTTTTACAGGCGGTTGGAACGTGTGCCGTGTTCATCGGTGCGGATTTATCTTTCAAATGCTCGTCAAATTTTGCGCGCTGCTTATCTCTCTCTTTGAGGTAGCCTGACAGTTTTGATTTCCGCAAATCAATGCCGGGTTTGTAGCTGCCGTTTTTTAATTCTTCAAACAAATCGCGCAAAAATGTTTTCACATCGCTGAAGATTGCCAAATCCACCGGCTTGTTTCTTCCCAGGAACTCGTCATCAATATCCACCTGAATCATTTTCTGTTCAGCCGGATTGCCCCAGTTGGGCATCTTGCCCCACCAGTCCGTTTCACCGATGCGCGAGCCGAGCGTGAGGATGAGGTCGGCATCGCTGCGGATTTCGTTGTTCAGTTCCACATAAATCATCGGGATGGAAAGGGCGCTGGATTCGCACAACGCCCCGCGCGCGCCCCAGCTGGTGGTTACAGGGATATGCTGGATATCCGCTATGTTTTTTAATTCGTCAAACGCTCCGCTGTGAATGATACCGCTGCCGGCATGGATTACCGGAAACCTTGCCTCGGTGAGCATTTGAGCTGCTTTCCGGATTTGTTCTCTGGAAGCGGAAATAGGTTCTGTTCTGCGATAGCGCGTGGGCGCGGTAAAAACCGATTCTTCCAAATCAAATTTTCCGTTCATATAATTTTCCGGTACGTCCACATGCACCACGCCCGGACGCCCCTTGTAACTCATGCGGAAAGCCTGCTTCATGATTTCCGGAATACGCTCCGGAATGCTGACGGCTTCGCTGTATTTTGCCATCGGCTTTATCACGCCCACCTGGTCAAAGCATTGATACGTTCCCCCGCGGTTCGGATAGATGATGGGGTTTCTCCGCGCACTCGTAATGAGCAGCACTCTGTTCCCTTCCGTGTTTTCCACCGCCACGCCTGGCAGCGCGTTGGCTACTCCCGGTCCGTTGCTTGCGATGCACACGCCCAACTTGCCGGTGAGCCGCGCATAGGCGCCAGCCATGTGTACCGCACTGGTTTCGTGGCGGGGCGTTATCAGCCGGATGCCGTATTTCTCAAAACTGGAATACAGCCCGAAATATGTTCCGTCAATAATGCCGAATACCGTTGTTACTCCTTCGTTTTTCAGCATCTTCACAATTGCTTCACCGCCTGTCATATTTTAGTTTTTTTGTGTTGAATTTCAAACGCCTAAAGTACTTAAAGTTTTGGGTTCAGGTTTTTACCGTTACAGTTCCATGTGCTCACTTCTTCATTCGCTTAAGCGCTTTCGCATTAGCGTTCAAATAAAAATCAAACACTTCCCTGCTTGAAAATTCCGGAACATAAAATTCTTCCTTCAGCTTTTTGTTGCTCAGCACGGGGCGGTAGCGCAGGAAATTGATTTGATTCGAGTCGTACTGACTCAAGCCCAGCAGGTGCAGCACAAACAATCCCGATTCGAGCAGCCATGCAGGAATACGGATATAAGGCTTGCCGAGCGCCTTGGCTATTTCGCCCATCGTTACCGCGCCATCACCGGCAAGGTTATAAATACCTTCATTTTCTTCATGAATTCCTTTGAGAATAATTTCCACCACATCCTCGTCCCAGATAAACACAAACGGAATTTCTGCTCCGCAAACACCAAGCACAAACCGCTTTTTGAACAAATCGGTGATTTGATTGTCCGTATTTTTTCCAAGCACGGTTCCCGGTCTCAGCACGAGTTGTTTCAATTCAGGATGCTGTTTGCGAAAGCCCGCCATCATTTCTTCAACCAAACGTTTGTGCCATGAATAAGGAAACTCATAGTTGCCGCGCAGCGCATCGGTTTCAGCGAGCCATGCCGGATTATCTTTGTGATAGCCGTACGCTGCACCGCTGCTTGTGATGATGAACTTTTTCACGCCATGCCGCACACACGCCTGCAACAGGTTTTCCGTGCCAAGCACGTCCACCGAATGTTCAAAATCGCGGTCGTGTTTTTTGCCGGGCGTTACAATCGAAACGAGGTGCACCACCGTGTCAATTTCAAATTGCCGGATAACTTCAGCGATTCCGCTGTCGCGGATATCCCCCTGCAGATAATGCACTCCTGCTGCGCGGTGCTCTTCAGGCACAAACTTCACGTCATGGGCAACAATCGCTACAACATTCTTTCTGTTTCCGGCAAGCTCTTTAATGACGAGGCTGCCGATATATCCGCACGCACCGGAAACAAAAATTTTTTTCCCTGACATTCTGAAGAATCTCCTTTTTTGCCTGCTTGATGGACAATTGCCTTGCAAAACAAGAAAGCTATGGCAAAAAAAGCCATGACATACATCATTTCATGTTTTATTGAAAGGGGTTCCTGTGCGACACAGTAGTCATCAACAAAATCAGGCATCTAATCCGCGATCAGAAACGAATTTTAGCGGAGATGCTTCAGTTCCTGTTTCCCATCTCTCATTAATTTCTTATTTTTCAGGATTCATTCATGAAGGGGACTATCACTATTTTCCTGCTGTCATTAGCAACAGGTGTGTCCGCGCAGCAAGTTCTGTTGCTTGCCGAAGATTTCGAACTGACCTCAAATACTTTCGCATTCGACACCGGAACAGCGGGACCTGGAGCAACTTCCGGTACGAACACATGGATTATCAACAATGAATATGACGGTGGCGGCATTTATCCCAACACCACGAGGCAGGACAGCGCCAGCGCGGGCATCATCATCGGCACCATCAACCGCGCTCCATACAGTACCTATTTGCATATACACGATGAAGCCGCAGTCGCCTCCGGTGTGTCAAATGCAAACTATAATCCCACCATTACTTCAGACAGATTCGCCTACACCCGTCAGGGATATTGCACAAAAGGCCTGACGGATGTGATTCTCGCTTTTTTCTATATAAGTGATGGCTCGCCCACCGCGTATGGTGAGGTTTATTACAGCATCAACAATGGAGCATGGATAAAAACCGGAGCAGCGCAATACCGCAGCACGGTGAGATGGGAATATGTCGAAATCACCGATCCCGTTTTTGAGGATGTGGAAGATATCCGCTTCGGCTTCCGCTGGGTGAATGACGCAGGATCACCTCCCGGCACCATATCGTTCAGCCTTGATGAAATTTTTGTAGTTGCTTCTTATGACGCGTTGACCGGAGCCCAACTGTCCATCACTGATGTTAGCCCAAACCCGGTCTGCCAGCAAAATGTGGCAGGCGTATTTTGGAGCCTGTCCCAACCTTTGTGTGACGGGCGTTACAACATAGAACTTTCAGATGGCACCGGTTCATTCGGCAATCCGGTGAGCCTGGGTTTTTTCACGATTGACAATCTTGCCACCAGTGGCGGGATAGGCGTGCTGATACCTGCCGCCTCGCCACCCGGCACGTGTTATAAAATCCGGATCAACCGCATTGATCCTCCGATTTTCCTGGGAATAGCAAGCCTCTGTTTCGAGGTCATAGAATGTCCCAACAGCATCAATACCCTGCCTGCGCTGGTAACAACAGACCCTGACACCGTGTGCGCGAAAAGCGCGATAGATGTTCCGTTTTATTCTTACGGTGTTTTTAATGATGGAAATACTTACACTGCGCAGCTTTCAGACGCGCAAGGGAGATTTACGGTTTATGATTCATCCACCGTGCCGCCAACTCCAATAAATGTGTTCACGGTAATCAACAGCAAACCAGACAAGGTGACTTATGATCCTTCTTTCAACCCTGGCGCTCCGGGAATGGTATCGGGGCTGGTTCCTTCAACAGTTCCCGAAGGCTGCAACTATTACATACGGGTTGTGGCATCAAATCCACCAACCATCGGCACGCCAGCCGGGCCTTTCTGCATCAAGCACTGCGACATCACTTCCAACAAAACCATTGACCTGAAATACTGCATTACCGATACAACAGGCGTTGTTGACACCATCCTCGTGGACATCAACGAATGGGACACCTCGGCAAATTATTCATCAGGCAACCACTTTATTGTTGAGTTGATCAGCATGAAACCTCCTTTCACGATAGTGAACACCGGTGGACTTGGAGTCGAGATTGACAGCGCGTCAGGCACAATGATTATCACGATTCCAAACCATATTGACCTTGCGGCTTTGGGAATTCTGCCGGGCGTTTATTACATGCGCATCATTGCCGACAGTTCGTCAACGCCCTGGAACATGAATGGCACGATCATCCGCATCACCATAGGCGCGCCCGCTGACATACCTTCGAGGCTGGTTCCTGACAAAACACAATATTGCAGCACGGAGATTGCCACGTTAACTGTTACTCCTTACAACCAGGAGTCGCAATACCAGGTGTTGAGCCAGAACCTCAACAACGGCTCTCCCTTCACGCTTCCGGGTCCATATCTTTTCACCACTTTCACCGGCTTCGATGAGCCATACGAAATCACCTTCCGTTTGCGTGAAATCAACTACGGCTGCTTTGGTCTCTACTCCCCGATAACCAAGATTCTTGTACTTGTAGAGCCTGACGTAAACATCACCGGTCCAAGTGAGGTGTGCAAGGGTGACACCTTCACTTACAGTGTTCCTTTCTTTGCGCTTACGTTCTATAGCTGGACACTGGATTGGGGAACCATCGTTGACACAGCGAATAATGAAATCACCATTGTTTTTGACTCGGTCGGGGCCAATGCAATACACATCTATGCAGTTAACGAGTGCGGCATCAGGGAGAGCACTTTGCCGATTGATGTATTTTCAATAGTGGATGTTGATGCGGGAAATGACACTGTAATATGCGAGGGAAAAACCGTTACGCTGACAGCTTCCAACGAAGGATTCAACAGGACGCTCACCACCGGTTTGGATACCAGCGTTTTTAAGCGGAACGGCAATATGTTCAACCTGCTGGCGATTAATGAGGTTACCATTCAAAGCTTTGATGTGAACCTTGCCCATGCTGCCGGAACATCTGCCGGCATCTCGATTTATTACAAAACATCATCTTATGTCGGTTCCGAATACATCCCTTCCGACTGGACGCTGGTCGGTTCCGCAACCAGTGTGCTGTCCAGCGGTCCCGGCAATGCCACGCCTGTGCCGATTCCGGTCAACATTACCATTCCTGCAGGAAGCGCCTATGGATTTTACATAACTGCGACCAATGGCTCCAACTTTTATAGCACGCTTGGCACTCCCAACCCGGTTGCGCGGGATGCATCTCTCGAATTTTACAAAGGAACTGCCAATCAATATCCCTTTGGAGTCCCGTTTTCTGCCGGCAGAATTTGGAGCGGAAGGATACACTACCGCACGTTCAGCGGAATAAACTATCTGTGGAACACGGGCGATGAAACTTCAGGCATAACCGTAACTCCCGACACCACATCGCTTTATTCAGTATATGTTTCCGATTCAAACGGATGCGGTGATGCCGACAATGTGCTGGTAACGCTTAATCCGCTGCCGCCAGTTGATGCGGGGATGGATGACACCGTCTGCCTCGGCAAGGAATCGCAGTTAACGGCAACGGGGGCTGACATTTATTTGTGGTCACCGGAGAATGGGTTGAGCGATCCGAATATCCCCAATCCGGTATTAGCGCCCTCCGCAACGCAGACTTATCTGCTCGCGGGAACGGATTCAGCCACCGGGTGCGTGAATTATGATACGGTAACTATTTCGATTGGCGGCTGCGAAATTGTTATCCCGCAGGCGTTCACTCCGAACAGTGATGGGAAAAATGATTACTTCACCGTGTTTGGTGACAACTTCGACACCTACGAAATACGTATCTTCAATCGCTGGGGAGAACAAGTGTATTATTCTAATAACGTCAGTGAACTCAGCCGGGGCGATCTTACAAAAGGATGGAACGGAACGCACAACGGCAAGCAGCAGGATATGGGCGTGTATGTGTACTATATTAAAGCCGGCATCGGCAGCGCGCCTCCTGTGGAACGCAAAGGGAATGTAACTTTGATACGTTAGCCTCATCCGACCCAATAGCCTCAACCCCGCCCCCTCTCCAAAGGAGAGGGGAGTCAGGACGGTATTACTGTAAAGGGCGGGAGCGGGGAGGTTAAATTTTTATTCAAGTTGAAATTTCAAGTTCTTCTGGAAACACTCAACCTTTTCCAGACAAAAAAATCTTTTCGGACACCCCCTCTTTCGGAGAGGGGCGGGGTGAGGCTTGCTCTGAAAAAGATATTCAGATCGGTCACCCCTCTCCTTTTGAAAGGGGGCGGCATCGCCTGCGGCAAACCTTTGGCGACCACAGGGGGTGAGTCTATGAGCGTTCGCTGCGTTGGTATTCTCCTTCTTATTTCCCTCACTCTTTCCGCCCAAAACCCCATGCAGCCTGCCGCTTCTAATTTCACCGGCTTTTCATCGGATGAAAAAAATATCACTTCTGAGCTTCTGAAAAATACGCCAGAGGAATTTCAAGACCATCCTGAATTCGGAATCTTGCCATACAGGGCTGGATGCGATAACTGTGTTGAGCTCTTGCAGAAGAGAGATTTCTATTCGAGATACTTTATCGAGCCCGATAACAGCGGCCATTTCTATGTTCAGAAATCCTATTCCCCCCTGCATTACATTGATAAGTCCGGCAGATACCGCACCGTTGATCCGCGGCTGAGACCTGTCGCGGAAAAGCAGGGAGTTTATGGGGCGGTGAGCCAGCTTGCCCCAACATATTATGATAAGAACAGTCATGCCGCTTCCATCAGGGTTGGCGATTTCGCCTATTCATTCAACAAAAATTTGAGCATGTATTTTATTGATGACGCGGGAAAAATCAATCAGGAAATCCTTCCGCCTGAATTTGGTCAAACAACGGTTGGCGAAAGCGGGGTTATGACAAGAAACGCATGGGACAAGATTGACATCCGGCAAGCATTTGATGTCGGGCAGGTTAAGACCACTTTCATCATCAAAGAACCTCTTGACATTCCGTCCGGCAGCAAATGGCTTGTCTTTGAAGACCGGGTGGCTTTGCCCGCAGCTTACGGGATGAAAAAAGTGAAAGGTTCATCTTATGATGGATATTGGACGGGAGGCTTGCAGATAGTAAACGGCAATGACATTGACGTCATCGAATACAAGCGCCCGCTATATTACGACATGCGGGGCAAAGGCATAGCGGGGTTTTACAATTTGGTAGAAAATGCAGGTTCTTACAGCATCATGACGCTCGTGCCGCTTGAATGGCTTAACAGCCCCGGCATTCGGTATCCGGTTTACATTGACCCGATTGTTCTTTCCGGCACCAACGCCCGTGGCAACTATATTGACAGGCGCAATCTGATTTTCTCAGGAGCCGATATGGCATTCTCAAGATTCCCTCAGACCTGCGATTACACCATTAATGTTACGGTTCCGGGGAAAACGGAATTGTTTGCCGCGATCATCCAGGTGGAGTATGAAGTGTCGGACTCGATTTGCACCGCCAGGTATGATCCCGTCACCCATAATTCTGACTTTTGTTATTTCACCGATGTGCAGCAATTCGTCACGGGACCTTGCGGAACCATTGGACTAAGTTGCGATACGTCATATATTGACACCACTTATCTTGGCACGTGCACCACGGATCCAAGGAAAGTCGGGGGGGCAGGAGGGCATCGCGACACGCTGTACCTTGTCAACTGCATCCCGCCTCAATGCCCGGATTATCACCTTGACTTCACCCTGAGCAATCAAACGCTGCCACCACCGGGGCAGCCGCTTCAGTGTCCCGACTCATGCAGTTACAACTGCGCCATTGGCAGTTTCTTCGCCATGACCGTTGAAGGACGAACCATTGAACTCACAGCAACCACTGACAGATATTCGGTTTGCGCGAAGGAGCCGGTTCATTTAACATCCCATCCGCGATACGGAGTGCCTCCCTACACTTACGAATGGACACCCAGCGGGCAAACGGATTTGATCTCTACGGTTTATCCTGACACAGTTGCACCAATACCTGTTGTCATCACTTATTATGATACCGCTTATGACCTGTGTAATTATTATTTTGGCGTTGACACCATACAGATAACCGTCAAGCCAACCCCTCCGGCTGATGCAGGTATAGACAGAAACCTGTGTGATGGCGACCCTCCGATAAATGTTGGCGGCAACCCGACAGCGCCCTCCACCGCTTCCATTCAGTGGATGGCAGAACCGCCATCAGCCAACAGTTATATTTCCGGTGTGAATCATCCCACACCGCTTATCAGCATTCCTCGTGGAACGTTGGGAACGTTTGAGTTCATCGTGCGGGTGGAAGATGCGCAATGTTTTCAATATGATACGGTGGTGGTAAATGTTGCACCCATTCCATCACCTGTTATTGTTGCCGACACGCTCCGCGTTTGCAGGGGTGGGGTGGTGACGCTGTCAACTTCCCAATCCTACGCGCAATATCAGTGGTCAACCAATGAATCAACTCCGAGCATCGGAGTCACTGAAAGCGGCACTTACTACGTGACGGTGACGGATGCCTTCGGATGCAGCGCCAGCACGAGTTCGCCCGTGGTAACAGTGATACCACCGCTGGCATTTACGATTTTCCCGGATACATCGCTTGAGCTTGGAAACAGCGTCACCCTTGGCGCTGACATTGACCTGAACGGCACTTCTGTTGACAGCTTTTTTTGGTTTCCTGACATTTTTATTTCCTGCACGGATTGCGAAAGCCCCGTGGCAACCCCATCCGAAGATCAGCGCTACTACCTCACAGTCGTATCTTCGGACAGTTGCGTCTCGACAGACAGCCTGCGCATCCGCGTGATTCTACCCGATGCCTACGTGATCCCTAACGCCTTCTCGCCCAACAATGACGGAAGGAACGACAGGTTTTACATCCTGAAAGCAAGCGGGGTGACGGTTAATGAATTTAAGGTATTCAACCGCTGGGGGCAACTGCTCCATGATGGCCCCACTCCCTGGGACGGGTACTACAAGGGCGCGCCACAGGATATCGGAGCATACACCTACCTTTTTGTCTTGCAGCTATTTGACGGCAGGGAAGTGAAAGAGCCGGGCACGGTGACGCTGGTGAGGTAGCGGTGCTCTCTCTCATTACAAAAAAACCATTAAGCAGGTCAAATCTAAAAAAAAATAAAACAGGTAACCTTTTTTGAGATGTGGTATTTGAAGGTGATTACTAACTCTCAAAAACCACAACCATGAAAAACTCAAAAACGATTATTGCGATAATCATTCTTTCGGTGGCATTGCTCTCCTCGTGCACCCATTCAAAATATGTCTGCAAGCCGGGAAAGAAAAGCATAGCCTGCGCGAAGTTTTAAAATTCAGGTTTACTTCTGTTCTAATCACCGCAGCAGCACAAAAGCCGCCCACTTATAGGGGTCTTTGTACTTCCTTTTCATTTCCGATTGCGTGAAGTGAAAAGCGGTTTGAATGTCGCTTCCTTTTTTGCAGTGCTTGTAAAAGGCGGTCATGAAATCTTGCGTCTCCTTGTCGGGCACCTGCCAGAGGCTCATCATCAGGTAGTCAACGCCAGCGGCTTTAAAGGCGCGCTGCAAGCCATAGACGCCTTCGCTGCCCTTGATGTCGCCCAGCCCGGTTTCACAGGCGCTGAGCACCACCAGCTTCGTGTTGTTCAGGTTCATGGCGGAAACCTCCTTGCCGGTGAGTATGCCGTCTTCAACACCCTCGGGCACCGATTCACCTTGCCATTTGCGGTTACCGCCCGCCAGCGCAAGACCGGAGCGCAGCAGCGGATCATTGGCATTTTCGAATACGTTCGCGCCTTCCTCATCTTTATTCACGTCCTTTTCCTTATAGAAAAATCCGTGCGTGGCGATGTGCAGCACATCAGGCGCATTGTCCGCCTGCAGTAACTTCAGCGCCTCTTCGGTGGCTGCCGCTTTGGTGAACGTTTGGTTGTTGGAAAACATTTTTTGTATTTCCTCTACTTCTTCCAGTGTGCCGCCAAGATAATTGAAGGTGCCTCCCCTCTCTGCATCGTCCGGCAGGCTGCGGCTGGCATGAAGCTGCGATTCATCCGATTGATACTTTGCGGATGATTCCTTCATCGCAATAGTATCCATATCATATTGAATGCCTCCGAACAAGGCGATGGTATTGTTGTCGCTGAATCGGAAAGGAGGTTCTTCACTCATCAACTCGCGCGTGCTGCTGAGCGAAACGAGGTTGTATTTATCGGAGAGCAGTTGTTTTTCATTCATAGGAATGGCAGCGAATGAAATCTTGTTCAGCTTGCCGCTGGGGGAATAGTAAATAGTATTTACCCCTTTTAGGTGCGGTTCGATTTTTTCCCAGACCATCCCATACAGTTCTTTGCCATAGAAATTACTATTTGCTTCCAGGGAAACACCGCGAGTATAAAGATTTTGCACAGTAGCAAAATCCTGCGCGGTGTTTGCTGCTGAAACAATGCTGTCCAATTGTTTTTCTTCAAAAAGAAAGATTTGCCGGGGAAGCGTATCTTTTGGCATGATAAGGTAAGCGCAATAAAAAATGCTGTCTGCAGGTTTCCTATCGTAAAACCGGAAATTGCAGAATTCAATTGCAATCTCTCCGGCCGTGAGTTGCTTCTGAACATCCTCCCACGTGACACGAAAAGCAGCGCCATAATCCTTAAAACCGGGAAGCCTGAGAAGGGACGCTTTGGCAATCATTTGTTTTTCCAACTCATTAGCTTCTTTCTCCCGTTCACTAAGTTCAGGCAGCCTTTTTTGAACAGGCTTGCTGTATTGGGTACTGAGAAATTTTCTGGCTCCCAAGAAGCGGTCGTAAGTGTTTATCAATGAAGTGTCACTGCTTTCAAGAATACGCTTGCTGGCGCTGCGGCTGTTTTCAAGAAGCAATCCCTTCTCCAATAAAGCAATATCATAGCCTAAAGAAGATGCGGACGGATAAATTTTACTGAAAGATTGGTATGTTCTAAAGTTGGAATTAAAGATTTGCAAAAACTGGGACTGCTCTTTTTCGCTTAATGATGAGAAAGTTTGCATGATGTTTTTTCTCGTTATGCTCAGAGCCTGAGCAAACAAAGGCTTCGTCTGGGCATACCTGCCTGTTTCTTTGTATAATAGCGCCAAATTGATAAGCGCTTTCGCATAATCAGGGTGATTCTCTCCTAAATTTTTTTTTACAATGTTACTGGCCTGGACTGACAAAGGCTCCGCATCCGCATACTTGCCCATATCCCTGTAAGTCAAGGCTAAGTGATTAATGGAAGTGGCATAACCGTGATGATCTTCTCCAAAAAAATTTTTAAAGATGTCCATTGCTTTCATAAGCAAAGGCACCGCATCAGCATACCTGTTCATGGAACGGTACAATTCACCGAGGTTGTTAAGCGCAATCCCATATTTTGGATTGTTTTCCCCTGCAGTTTTTTTTCGGATACTTAACGATTGGATAAACAATGGCTCGGCCTCGGCATATCTGCCCATGTCTTTGTATAATAATGCCAGGTTATTAAGCAACACGGCATAACTGGGGTGGTCTTCCCTTAAAGTTTTTTTCATGATGTCCCTTACTTGCATATACAAGAGTTCCGCTTCCCGGTATCTGCCCATGTTATAATATAAATATGCAAGATTGTTAATACAGGTCGGATAGTCGGGATGGTCATCTCCCTCTGCCTTCTTCAAAATGTTTACCGCCCGCTTACACAATGGCTCCGCTTCGGCAAACCTTCCCATGTATTTATAAACTTCCGCCAGGTTATTAAGCGAGCTAGCATAGTTAGCATCATTTACGCCTAATGCTTTTTCATAAATGATCATTCCTTGTATGAACAAAGACTCCGCCTCCGCATACCTGCCCATCTGAAAAAATATCGAAGCCAACCCGTTAACAGAGGTGACGTAATTTTTATTCTCCTTCCCAAACTCCTTTTCCGCCAGCAACAGGCAATCCTGCGCAACATTAAGCGCCTTTCCATATCCTCCACCGTTGTACAACTCGTCAAATTGCTTGTTGCACTCTTCCCACGTCTGGCTTATGGAGATATTGGAAAGAAAAATGAAGCACAGGACAGTAAAGGCCTGGCGTTTCATTTCATAAAACCGAATCATGGCATTCAGTTTAAAGAAATCGTGAGAGGCTCTGCGTAGTCGCTATCGGTGCTCACCAGAAATAACAGCGACAGGTCAATGGCGGAGCTGTCAAGCTCATACTCCCGATAGTCCCTTACCAATATGCCATTGCGGAGGGCATATTCAATGATGAATGTGTCTTTGGGGTTCATTTTACAAACTTTTATGGTTAGAAAATTTTTTACAAGCAGATATACCTGTTTAGTGAATATGTTACCTGCATAGATTATAAGAAGAAGGAAAAATTCATTTCAAACCGTTCAGAGACCCCGGTAACCAAGAACCTTATTGGGTATAAATCCGATGAAAACAATAATACTTGAAATATGAAACCAACAACGCAAAACCGTTTCTCCATGAGGAGCATTCTGATGGTGCTTTTCCGGTTGCCTGATGTCCTGGCAATTTCCTTAGACTACAACGCTTACAGTAGTCATTCAATGGAAAAACCCAGGGACTATTCAAACAATCTTTGGAGATTCCAGCGGCAGCGGCTTTCGGGGAAGTGACGAACGCAAATCAGGCAACCTTCTCCCCGAAGGTCTTTGAAATTAATTAATCTTAAGTCCGCTCTGAAAAGTTACTGGAAGAATACACAATAAAGATCATGCGATGCCAATTGCTTCTAATCGTCCTATTAGCAATTCATCCGATGACTATACTGCAAGCGGGATAAATGCGGACATTTTTTAAGTGTCGTAGGCGCGACATTATGGTAAAAATGGAATTAAAGCATTTCTTAGTCCCATAGGGACGACATTTTCATAGTGTTCCTGCCTTCTGTGAAATTTGGACCAGCCTGCTACTACTGGTTTTATAAAAAGTAACCTTTTTAAAAAATAGGTATATGCATACAGAACTTAAAGAAAACCAAACATCATGAAAACCCAGGAAATCCAAAAGCACCTGCATCGCGCTGTTACATCTTTGAATGCTTACATCAGCGAAAAGCCCAATGCCATCAGGCAGATTGCCCGCCTGCATCTGCTTGTCATTCACTATGAAGAATTGCTCAGAAGCAGGGGGATGGAGTTTGACCTGATTCATCGCGAAGCGGCATAACTAATTTTTATAACACGTTAAAAAAAACAAGACCATGAAAGTTGCAAAAGCAAAAGTAATTGCATTGATAATGATCGCCATGGCTCCGCTTGCATCCTGCTCGCATTCAAAATATGCCTGCCAACCGGGCAAGAAATCCATCGCGTGTGCGAAATTTTAAAAAAGCAGCCTTGCAGAAATATCCTCTGCCGAATATTCTGCCTGTTCAATAACACGATGAGTGGTCAATCTGGATGTCTCTGCCGCATCATCCTGATGATCGTTATTACGTCATCCTGAATGGATGATTTTTCCCGAGGGATTATTTTCTAACTTTGACGCTATGCACTTTCATTTAGCAGGGGACATAGCTCAGTTGGCTAGAGCGCTTGCATGGCATGCAAGAGGTCGTGGGTTCGACTCCCATTGTCTCCACTCCTTCTCACAGCCCACTGTCAAACTGGTCTTTCTTGCGCGTGAGTTTCAGGTCTTGCAACACGGATGATTTCACGTTGAGTTGCATGGCGTAACGCTGGGATTCAACAGGATAGGGAACCCAGTCGAACTTCAGCACCCAGCAATGCAGGTCGCGTATCACGCTGAAGGTGGTGTAAACCAGGTCCATATCTTTAAAGTCAAAACCCGTGTGCAGGTTCACCTTCCATTTGGGCGTCACGTTGGCGTCAAAGCTGAAGTCAACGGAGTTGCTTGAGATGTTCAGCTTTTCGGGATCACCCGTCACTCCTTTCGTCAGCGCAAAATTGTAGCTGAATGTGAAGCTCCAGGGGATGTTGAAGTCATAGTAGAGCGAACGGTTTTCCTCCACCATCTGCAGTTCCTCCTCAGTGGCAAGCTGGGGATGCTCCACTTCTCTTTCCTCGCCTTTCTGCGACTGCACCCGCGATGTGAGGCTGAAATCAGCCCGCGTGAGGCGGATGAAATGCCGTCTGTCGGTAAACACCCACTTGTTGACGCGCCTGTTGCTGCTGTCGGCCTCATAGGGATCGAGCGTGAAGCCGAAGTCGAGCGACACCCTGCTTTCGGCAAATGACGTCCGCCCACGTATGCCGATGAGGCTCATGTTGAGCGAATCGGCAGCAAGGTTGTAAGTGCCCGAAAGGCTGAAGCTTTCCAGTAATTTAATTTTCTTCTCATGCTTCACGGTGTCTTTCTTTGAAAAAACCTTCATCTCAAGAACATTGTTCAGCGTAAGCCCGATGCTTCCCACCAGCCCGTTGGGAGGGCTTCCGTAAATACCCACTCCGTCAAAAATGGAATACTCGGATGTTCTGCCGCTGGTGTCCATTTGCACGGTTTTATAATATCCCCACCTTGGTTTTCCGAAATCGGGAACGTAGTTGAAGTTGATCGAGGGTGTGAACACATGCCTGATGGCTTTCACCTTGCCCCTGAAGTTGATCTGCCCGTAGAGCTTGGTGGTGAGGGATGCGCCCATGTTGAAGTCGCGCCCGGCTTTGAATCCGGTGAGGGTGTCGGTGATCATCGCGCCATAGGTGGTGTCGGTGCCATCAACGATGATTGCCGGATTCCATGTTTTTTCAATGCTCTTGAAGTACCACCGCTCCGTATAATTGAAACGGGGCGCAAGCGTGAAGAACTTAAACAGCTTGAGCGAGCTGCTCACCGGTATGGAATGCCTGATGCCGTATGCAGCGTTTTTGAAAGTCTCCTTTTCGAGAAAGGTGGAATCGGCTCCTGTGATGACGTTTTGCGCATCAAAGGAGTAGCTGAAGCCGATGTTCTCATACCATTTGTCTTTATTGATGTTTTTCTTAAACTGAAAAGGCTGTATGCGCGTCACCCCGAACGAGAGTACGGGCAGCTTAAGGACGAGGGCGCCCGTGTTGAGGTTTTGGTCTTGCGACATGTTCAGGCTGAACTGGAGCGGCTTTCCCGCCCACGATTTGGAATAGGAGATGTTGGATGCGAGTGAATTGTTGAGGATGCGCTCCCTGTCGTATGAAAAATTGCGGTCGTAGGATGATGAGGCGAAGTTTACGTTGGCTGTGAAGCGGCTGTTGAGCGCGACTTTTGCATCCTGCGTGTGCGACCAGTTCACGCGGAAGTCGTTGGTTACGTCAAAATCGGGCGACTCCGGTTCGCCCAGCCTGTTCTGGGCAAAGTCAACTGCAACGTTGCCGTTGAATTTGTAGCGTTTCTTGTAAAACGATGATGCCTTGATTGCCCAACTGCCGCTGGTGTAGATGTCACCGCGCAGCGCGAGGTTGATATAGTCGCTGATGGCGAAATAGTAGCCGCCATTGCGCAGGAAGAAGCCGCGGTTGCGTTCTTCGCCCCACTCCGGCAGCAGCACACCGGAGCGCTGCCCCTTGCGGATGGGAAACAGCATGAAGGGCAGATAAACAGGAAGCGGGATGTCGGCAATCACCATGTTGGTGGGCCCGGCAGCGATGATCTTGTCCGGAACCACTTTCATTTTTTTTGCCCGGAAATAAAAGTGAGGATGTTCGAGGTTGCAGGTCGTGTATTTCCCCCGGTAGCCGTACCACTCATTGCCCGGCTGGCGCTTCACCTGCTCGCTGTGTATGTAACCCTCGCCCTCCTGCGTCATCACCTGGTAAACCTTACCTTTTGTTGACTTGAAGTTGTAGGAGAGTTTTTTAGCCCTGTAGTTTCCGGAGCCGTCCGTGAAGTCTGCATAACCAATGGGGTTGCCGGCAGAGTCCTTGTTCATCTCGGCAGTGAGCGTACCCGAAACCCAGTCATACTGTATGTAGTCGGATTTCAATTCGATGTTTTTGTATTTGGCAGTGGCCTCGCCATAGAGATGCACCTTTTTCGCTTCAATGTCATAAATGATGGAATCCTTGGCGGCATAAGCCACTTCAGCGTCAATAGTGTCTTTTGAAATGGGAATGGCGCTGATAATCGAATCCCTTTCCGGTAAAGAATCTTGTTTGGAATATAATGTGTCGCCACGCATTGCGTTTTTAGGAATGGTGTCGGAAGGATTTGCATTGTATTTTTTTTTCTTATCACCTGTAATTCGTCCGCGCATCGGCTTCTCCCCGTCAGGTGAAGAAAAAGAGGGGTGTGAGTTGGCTTTTTCAACATGAGAATATTCATCATGTGCAATTTCTTCGACAGAAAACGGCTCCGTTGCAAAGGTGAAAGCAAAATACGGAACGATCAACACGCAATACGCAACGCGCAGAATGGGAATTGAAACCCTCAACTTAAAATTGAGTTAATTTTGAAGATAAAGTTCAGGTATTCATCATAAAGTCAAAGCAATTAAACACACCGCCATGAAAAATATTGTCCTAATGTGGTTCATCGGTGCACTGTTGGCTTTGCAGATTGCGGGTCGCGCATCTCCTCCCAATGATAAATTCAGGGTTAACACGGTCGTTATAGACCCCGGGCATGGCGGCAAAGATCCCGGTGCGCTCGGGAACTCCATTTCCCGCGAGAAAGATATCGCGCTGAAAGTGGGATTGAAGCTGGGGCAATACATTAAAGAAAATTTTCCTGAAGTGAACGTGGTATATACCCGCGAGAAGGATGTTTTCGTGGAGCTGCATGAAAGGGCGTCAATCGCCAACCAAGCGAAAGCGGATTTGTTCATATCCATTCACTGCAACTCATCGCCAGCGCCTTCCGCCTACGGAACCGAGGTTTACGTGTTGGGGCTTCATAAAAGCGAGGACAATCTTGCCGTTGCTAAAAAGGAGAACTCCGTAATACTGATGGAAGACGATTATGTTGACCATTACGAGGGATTTGACCCCAACTCATCAGAAGGCTACATTCTTTTTTCCCTTGTGCAAAATGCCCATCTGAATCAAAGCATTGAAGTGGCATCCATCCTTGACGAGCAGTTTGAGAATCATGTTCACCGCAAGAGCCGCGGTGTTCACCAGGCCGGTTTCATGGTTTTGTACAAGACATCAATGCCGAGCATTCTCGTTGAGCTGGGTTTTCTTTCCAATAAAAATGAAGAAGCATTTCTGATGTCGGAAGACGGCTCGGTTTACATGGCATCCGCTATCTATCGCGCGTTCAAAGAATATAAGATGAAGGTGGAATCAACAATCCCGGAGGAGGGGATCATCGTGAAGAAAGAAGAACCCGCGCCTGTCAGGGAAGACAACACTCCTGTTTACAAGGTTCAGTTCCTGACGATGACAACAAAGGTGGAGAAGCTCGGCAGCAAATTCAAAATGATAGAAAGTTTTGAAACGGAAGACAGCGGGGCGAATTTCTTCCGCTACCTCACAGGAAATTTTCGCGATTACAAACAGGCGGTTAAATATCAGAATGAGCTGAAGGCAAAAGGCATAAAAGACGCCTTTGTTGTCGCCTACAAAAACGGGAAGCGCGTTTCAATAAAAGAGGCGAGGCAATAGTTTTGACTCTCCCTGAATCATTTCTAATTCTTGTATTTTTGGGCTTTCCAAAAAATCATCTCCATTGAAAATATCTGATGAAACCAAGGTAGGGATACTTGCGGCTTTTGGAATTACCATCCTCATCATAGGCTATAGTTTCCTGCGCGGCTCCAATCTTTTTGAGAAAAAGATTTATTACTATGCGGTTTACGGAAAGGTTGACGGCTTGAACAAATCTGATCCCGTAACGCTCAACGGATTTCCCATAGGGAAGGTGGCTTCGCTGTCGCTGCTCGATGACACCAGCGGAAAGTCATTAGCGAAAATTCATCTGACAAAGGAGGTGAAAATTCCTTCCAACTCCTCTTTTCAGCTTTATAGCTCCGACCTGCTGGGAGAAAAAGCGATTCAATTGGTACTGGGTGATTCAAAGCAATATGCCCAGGAAGGAGATACTTTCGCGGGTGATGTTTCGGCAACGCTGCAGGAAGAAGTGAGCATGCAGATTTTGCCGGTGAAGGAAAAAGCCGAAGACCTGCTCGGCTCGATTGACACCGTGATCAACACCATTAAGGTAATTATCCAGGGCGGGCAGATTGAAAGCAGCCTTGGCAACATCGAAAAGGCCACCAATGAATTTGAAAAAGTCGCCAGACATCTTGATACGCTGGTGGTGACGCAGAGCGGAACATTAAGCCGCATATTTACGAATATCGAAAAAATTACAGCCAATCTCGACAGCAACAGCGAAAACCTGACGCGCATCTTCGACAACTTCGCCCAGGTGTCGGATTCACTCAACCAGGCGAACATCAAGCAGACTGTCAACAACCTGAACAGGTCTCTGGATGAACTGCAGACGCTGCTCAACAAAATCAACAACGGGGAAGGAACGATCGGCATGCTGGTTACCGAAAAAAAGCTTTATGACAACCTTAACAACACTTTGCAAAATCTGGAATCGTTAATCGCTGACGTGGAAGCTCATCCTGCCAAGTATGTCCACTTCTCGTTGTTTGGCGGGGGAAGCAAGGATAAAAAAGAAGGAAGTGGCGCGGAATGAAAATAAACCGGCATGAACGAGAGTTGAAGGAATTGCATCTCTGCTTTCTGTCACCCTCCAGCTTCCCTCAAGGGAGGCTGCTGCGCAAGAAGGCATCCCCCTTTTGAGGGGAACGAAGGGGAGGAATGAAATGCAATTCCATCTCTTTTTTATTCAGCC
>CAZCXH010000060.1:0-25718 GCA_964502525.1 uncultured Chitinophagaceae bacterium | reverse complement strand
TCCTTTCTTAGAACAACTGCCTGTTTTGCGGAAGTTATTTTGAAAGTGTTGCTTAACAAGCACCCGGGGTTATACACCGAATTTTCCCAACTCATTTATAGGGCTTACCAACAGTTTGCTAACAAAAATATAACGCTTGTTAACAATCTGGAAATCAGTTATAGGTTATGAAAATATCAAAATAAACTTGAAATGATCCAGAGGATAGAGAACACGATGTAGAAACAAAACGAATTTACCGGAACAAAAAACTATTCGCACCGGAACATCCCCATATTCCGACCGAAACAGGGCACTGGCAACAGCAGCGAAAAATAAAAGTGAAGTTCGGATGATCCGCAGAGTTCGTTTGCACAGGTGCTTAATATTGCATCAAATTGTTTTTACAAAATGCAGGAGCACCACCTTTTTACCCAGCGAACTGCGCGTTATTACACGATAGGAGAGATTTCAAAAAACAAGCGAACGGTATGGATTGCCTGCCACGGCTATGCCATGCTTGCAGGGGAGTTTATCAAAGGGCTTGAGCCCTTGTCTGAGGGAAGATCATTGGAAAAGGGACGGGAGGTGGAGAGCGGAAAAGTTTTAATTGTTGCACCGGAGGCGCTCTCGAGATTTTACACAAAAGGATTTTACGGCACGGTAGGCGCATCGTGGATGACGAAAGAAGACCGCCTGGCTGAAATTGATGATTATGCCGGTTATCTGCAATTGTTGTATGAAAAAATAAAGTCGCAGGTTCATCCGAAAGCTGATATTCATATTCTTGGTTTTTCGCAGGGATGCTCCACGGTTTGCAGGTGGATAGCGAGGAAATCACCAAAGATCAAAGCCCTCTGGCTTTGCAGCGGGAGTATTCCCGAAGATCTCGATTTTATAAGTTTTAAGCAGGCCTCTCAAAACTATATTGTACGCTTCATCATCGGTGATAACGATCCGTTTATCAGCGCGGTTGACAAAGAGGCGGTTTTAGAACGGATCAGGGCAAATGGTCTTGACGTAAAAACGTATGAGTTTAAAGGCGGTCATGATTTAAACCTGCCACTGGTGAAATCGCTTATGTAATGATAACGAGTCATCTGCCACCGGCTCAGGCGGTGGCAGCTAAACTTTCGCTTACTTCTTCAATTCAGTAACAATTGCCTTAATCACCGTGGTGCCGGTATTTTTCCCTGAATGGGTGACGGCATCCATCCACATAACATCGCCCGCCTTCAAATCGGCCACCTGGGCTTTTCCGTCCGCCCCGGTAATGGTCAATTGTCCGCCCTGCGTGACATATGCGAAATGTTTGGGGTGCGAATGGGTTGCGGCAGATTCGCCCGGTTCAAACTCAATCTCCATCACGCGCACATTTTCGTTCTCCAGCAACACCTTCTGATAAACATTGGGCGCAGCCTTCAACGGATCCTGGGCATAAATGGATGTGAGCAAAAACATCATAGCAATTGGCAATAAGATTTTTAAAGTTTTCATGGTTGCAGATTTTTAGGGTTAAAAAACTGGCGAAAGCTACAAATTCCTGGAAAGATTTCACAAAATCAGAAACTTTTTTTTGGAAGTAATTTTACCGGAATTATGGGAGTTCGCAAATTCCTCACGCCCAGGTGGGCTAATAAATATGCCGACATTTACCGCAAAGAAGGATTCAAAGGCGTATTGAAAAAGGGAGGAGGCTGGATATTGCTGGGTTTTTTTATGTATTACCTTATCCGTGATTCGATCCTTTACCTGCTGATTCCTTATCTCATTGCAAAGGGGGCGATTGATATTTTTTGATTTCAGGCTGATCAGGTTTTGGAAACATGACCGGTTTCCAGCGACAATTGCAGATTTTTCAGCAGCGTGTCCGCATTTTTATGCTCGGCAGGCGAAGATATGGATTTGTATTTCCTGAGCGCCTCAACCGCTTCCTTGAATTCATCAACCATAGTGAGAACGAGCGCGAGGTTAAAATAAACATTCGGGTAATCGGGCTGCAGCTTTGAAGCCATCTGGTAATGAACTTTTGCCAGATTCAGATCACCGTTGTCGAAGTACAAGTTGCCAAGGTTGAAGTGTGACTCGAAATGACGCGGGTCGTCTTTCAGCGAGTTGCTGAAGCAGTCAATGGCATCTGCGGCATTGCCTTCTTTCGATTCGATGATTCCGAGGTTGCAATAAGCGTCAGCAACATAATCCTTTTCGCTGATTGCCCTCCGGTACAACTCCTTTGCACCGCCATCTCCTTTTTCATCCAGAATAAGGCCTTGTTCAAAGGGGCTTAGGTCGGATTTCAGCCGGATAACCTTTGCTTGTTTGGATGATGTGCTGAAAAGATTGAGCTGTCCGTGCTTTTCAAGGTCAACACGCTTCGATTTTTTGACAGGCTTGTAATCGAATTTTTTGATCTCTGATTTTAGCCGGAGAATCGTTGCCATCCTGAGTTTAATGTTTGAAGTTTAATGATTAAAGTTATTTCAATGTAAAAGCTCAGTCCTAAACATTGGACTTTAAACCTTCAACTTAACTTGCCTTTTTCCTTTTCGTTACCGTCTTTTCCTCCGCAGCCTTTTCTTTGCCTGTTGCTTTCTCCATGGGCTTCTTTTCCTTCTTTGCCTGTTCGATGCTTTCCTTCAAGGCGGTCATAATATCCGCCACAGGCTTTTCTTCTTCCGCGACAATTACAACCTGCTTGCCCTCCACTTTGGCAACCACCATATCCCGAACAGCTTCCTTGTAGCGATCCACCAACTCGAAGTCGGAAAACTTCTTTGCCATCGTGTCCACCAGCGTCTTTGCCAGCTTCAACTGGTCTTTATCGGCAGTCATGCCGTTGAGCATCGGCACCTCGGAAATTTTTCTAACCTCTTTCGGATAGCGCAACTTATACAGCAGCAACCCGTTTTCTTCCGGAGCGATCATCATGATGTTCTCCCGGTCGCGCAAAACAACCCGTCCTATGCCGATCTTGCCCGTGTCTTTCAAGGTTTGGCAGAGCAGCGCATACGCCTTTGCCGCCACTTCTCCATCGGGACCCACGAAATAGGGCGTGTCAAACAACATCGGATTGACCTCGCTTTTGTCAACGAAGCCCTGCAACTCTACAATCCGCGTGGTTTTCAGTTTCACTTTGTCCAGATCTTCCTGCCCGATGATGACAAACTGCTCAGGTTCATGCTCGTAGCCTTTCACGATGTCTTCATTCTTGACGGAGTTGCCGCATTTCTTGCACTTCTTGTCATAGCCGATGGGTCCGTTATCGTCTTTGTGCAGTTGCCTGAAACTGACAGTTTCTAACGGTTCGAAGGCATTATAAATTCTCACAGGAATTGTGACCAATGAAAATTGGATGTAACCTTTCCAGATTGCTCTCATAACAAAAGTAATTTATGCTAAGATACGTAAAAGAGTGAAACAGGAATGGTGTGGGATTTGGCAACTTCTGAAAAGATGTCAAATGTTCACTGCTTTTCGTCTGCAAAATTGTGCATGCTGTGGACATATTGGGTTTCGCTTTCGCGGGCGGCTTGCTGCTGCTGGTCGAGCGTCCACTCATCAGTGGTGGTGGTTTGCAGCCACACTTTTCCCGACTTGCGAAAAACCTGAGCATAAAGAGCGAACTCTTTTCGCAGCGCCTGTTCAATTTCGTTCACCTTTGATTTTCCGGTAATGCTGATCTCGCCTGCCGGAGATTTGCTTACCTCGGATACTTTCAACGAGTTGTTCAGAAGGTCCTTCTTAGCCGAAGGTTCATCCGCACGATGAGGTTTATTGAAAAATTCAATCTTGAGCATCGGGAACTCATCATGAAATTCTTTTTGAATGTCTTTTAAGACTTTGCTTGGTTTTATTTGCAGCTTCATGGATAAAGATTTTGGGCTAAACTATGCACTTGACACTCAACAGAATATGACTTATGTCATCTGTGGTGCATTTTCGCCCCTGTTTTGGGATATGCCAAAAGGCAGTCAGAAATCAGAACACACAGAAGTATATTTTAAGAAGCTGCTTAAAATTAGAAATAGAACGCAGATGCCGCTGATAAATATGATTTGTTCGGATGTTGTAAACAAAAAGGGCAGATACAAAAGTGCAATCGCATGCGGGTAGTCGTGTAGTCGTGGTGTAGTCGTGGTGTAGTCGTGCCGCGACTTGCAGGCTCTCACTCCTTCAAAAAATATCCCCTCACTAATTTCTCCATCTCCACTCCGTGAAACACGATGCTCGAAACGGCAATGCAAATCAGCAGTTCGTAGAGCGTGAGCGGCTGTGTGGAAAATATCTCGTGAAAAAACGGTATGTAAATAAGCGCAAGCTGCAACGCAAAGGTGAGCATCACGGCTCCGAGCAGGGGCAGGTTGCTGAAAATGCCCTGCCGGAAAAGAAAAAATTTCTCGCTGCGGATGGCGAGCACGTGCCCCATCTGGCTGATGGCAAGCGTTGTGAACACCATCGTTTGCCATTTGGGATTTCCAGTGTGCATCGCCCACGCCTGCACGCCAAGACATACCGCGCCCATCAGCAATCCCACCCACAGGATGTGCCAGCCGAGACCGTGCGCAAAGACGCTTTCACCGGGGTTGCGCGGTGGACGCTGCATGATGTTTTTTTCGGCAGGCTCTCCCGCCAGCGCGAGAGCGGGCAGTCCGTCCGTTACGAGGTTTACCCACAGGATGTGGATGGGCAGCAGGGGAATAGGCAGCCCGACAAGCGGGGCTAAGATGATTGTCCAGATTTCACCGCTGTTGCCCGTCATGATGTAGCGGATGAACTTGCGGATGTTGTCGAAAATCCTGCGCCCTTCCTTCACCGCCTTCACGATGGTGGCAAAGTTGTCGTCCAGCAGAATCATGTGCGCGGCTTCTTTTGAGACATCGGTGCCTGTGATGCCCATGGCGATGCCGATGTTGGCGCTCTTCAGCGCGGGCGCGTCATTCACGCCATCGCCCGTCATGGCGACAAACTGGTTTTTCTGTTGCAGCGTCCTGACGATTTGCAGCTTCTGGTCGGGCGAAACGCGCGCATATACTTTGATGCGCAGGATTTCGTCTTCCAATTCCGCTTGAGTCATCTTTGCCAGATCAACACCGGAAACGGTTTTATCAGATGGGGGTCGCAGAATGCCTATTTCCCGAGCAATGGCTTTGGCGGTGAGCGGATGGTCGCCCGTAATCATCACGGGGATGATGCCTGCGGTAACACATTCTTCCACCGCCTGCTTTGCTTCTTCTCGCGGAGGGTCAATCATTCCCGCTAATCCGCAGAAATGCTGCCCGCTTTCAAGAAAACTGTGCGCTGCATTTTCAGGAAGCTGATGAATAATTCTATATGAATAGGCGATTACGCGCTGTCCTTCCTCAGCCAGCCTTTCCGCCTGTCCGCCCGCTTCTGCCGCATTATTATTTTCGCAGATACCCAGCACCGCTTCGAGCGCGCCTTTCGTGATAACGAGAAATTCATTGCCAAACCGGTGAACGGTAGTCATCATTTTCCTGCCGGAATCAAACGGCAATTCATGCACGCGCTCATATTTTTTTTCCCATGATTTATCGTACGCGGCTTGCCGCGTTGCATATTCAACGATCGCCACTTCGGTGGAATCGCCCGTCAGCTTGCCTTTCTCATTTGTTTTTGTATCCTGGTTGGCGCTCATGCAGAGCAGCAGCAGCCGGTGCGGAGTGAATGAATCAACATTTTTCAGCATTTCATTGACCCAGACATTTTTTACGGTCATCCGGTTTTGCGTGAGCGTGCCGGTCTTGTCGCTGCATATATAGGTGACGGATCCGAGCGTTTCCACTGCGGGCAGTTTGCGGATGAGAACGTTTTTCCGCATCAATTTTTTCGCGCCCAGCGCGAGCGCAATCGTAACCACGGCAGGCAGCGCTTCGGGGATGGCGGCAACCGCCACGGAAATCGCGGTGAGCAGCATCCTGACAGGGTCTTCGCCCTGCAACACGCTTATCACATACAGCAGTACGCATATCCCAAGCACCGCTGCCGAAAGTTTTTTGCCGAAATCGGCAAGCCGCTTCTGCAAAGGCGTTACGCTGTCGCCTTCCTGCAGCATCCTGGCAATGGAGCCGATTTCGGTGTTCATGCCTGTCGCCACCACTACGCCTGTTCCCCTGCCGTAGGTTGCCAGCGTCCCTTTGTACGCCATGTTCACGCGGTCGCCCAGGGGAGCGTTTTCGTCTTTGAGTTCATCCGTTGATTTTTCCACCGTGTGCGACTCGCCCGTGAGCGATGCTTCATCCACTTTCAGCGCGTGGCTTTCAACGATGCGGATGTCGGCAGGAATCATGTCGCCCGCTTCGAGAATGACAATATCGCCCGGCACCAGCGCGGCTGCGGGAAGCTGCGCGATTTTATTTTCGCGCAGCACCTTCGCAAAGGGCGCTGCCATTTTTTTCAGCGCCTCCATCGCTTTCTCCGCGCGGTATTCCTGCACGAAGCCTACCACCGCGTTTAAAATCACAATCACTAAAATCACGATGGAATCGCTCAACTCGCCTATGATACCTGCGACAAACGCAGCCGCAATGAGGATGAGCATCATCACGTCTTTGAACTGGCGCAGGAAAACCAGCCAGACCGGCTTTTTCCTTTTCTCCTGTAAAAGATTTTGTCCGTGCTTCCGGAGCCGTTCTTCCGAATCAAGGCTGCTTAACCCGGAAGGTTTGCTGCCGAGAAGCTCCAGCGTTTTTTCGATGCTGAGTAAGTGCCAGTTCACAGGCGCGGGTGTTTATCACCGAAAATACTATTTGGAAACTGAAACAGGCTTAAAGAACCAGCAAAAGGGATTTGCTTTCTGCCTTTTGCTCTTTTAGAATCGAGGCGTTTAAATTCCAAATAGTATTACTGGCTGAAAATGAAAATTTTTCTTACTTCATCATTTTCTTCAGCCGCTTAAGATAATCCTTCTCCGCTTGGTTCTTCCCGGAGAAGGCATCAGCAAGCGCTTCGGCAGTCTGCATGATTTTCGATTTCACGGATTCGTCAAAGCCTGTGGATTGTTCCGCATAATACCTGCTGAAATCATTGAACGCACCTTCCGCCTCTGCGCCATCGGCATGAAGCTGGTCAAACACGATAAAGATATAATGCGCTGCATCTGTCCCAAACTCATCTGTTGAATCTTCATGAGGGAGCCAGATGGCGTTGATCTTTTCCACCAGCATTTTTTCTTCCGATCTGCGGACCTGCGCATCGGCATTTGCGACAGCATAGAACAGGCTGCCGAGCTTTTCATACATGCGTTGATAATTGATTTTCATGCGATAGTTTTTTTTTGAATGAACCTATAAACTTCCGTACAGAAACAGTTTGCGTTTTCAATACTAAGCAATCAGGCTGACGTATTCTCCAACCCGGTGTGCCACCACTTCCGCTCGGTGCACCGCAGTCATCATTACGGCAATCAGCCCGCAGGCAAGAAGAAAAGCATAAATGCCACCAACAGCACCGGATTCAAAAATACAAAGCAGAATGCCGCGTTTCAATCGCATACTCAAATGTAACTCAAACCTACACATGAGTCCGTTCGGAAACCAAAGTTTTGAAGCTATCTTTTATCATTTAGAAAGCTTTTCAAATGCATTATATTTATCCCATCAAAAACACTCTTATCAGGAAATCATCACCGAAGCCAGTGGCTCAAAATAGTCATAAGCTGTTAAGACTCCTTTGCATTATTTTACTTCTCCATTTGATTTTTACCGATGCGGGTGCGCAAGGCGTGGTGGGGAAATCTTTCAAAGATAAAAATCACGAATACTACGACAGCCTGAAAACCATGAACTACGACTGGCTTTTTCCCATCTGGGGAAGCCGCGTGTATAAAAAGGGTTACGACCTTCCGTTGCCGTTCGGCATCATGGTGAATTCGTTCTACGGGATACAGGGCATTGATATGAGCAATATGCACCTCGGCATCAATACCTCCGACACCTCTCTGGGACCGGTTGACATGAGCAATATCATTCAATTCGAAGAGGTGAACAGCCGTATCTACAATATGAACCTGCGTGCCGACCTTTTCGTCTTTCCGTTCCTCAATGTCTATGCCCTGCTCGGTGTTGCGCCCTATGTGCAAACCAGCGTTGTACTTTCCGAACCCGTTGCCCTTATATCGGAGCCAAAACAAAAGGGCTGGTTCTATGGCTTCGGCCTGATGGGGGTTACCAGCGCAGGTCCTCTTTGGTTCTCTGCCGATTACAACGCCACATGGTCAGACATGCAGTTGCTTGAGAACAAAGTTTTCACCCAATTGCTGGGCATGCGCGTGGGACATGTCTTTCGCCTGAAGAACCCCAGAAGCAATATCTCCGTTTGGGCAGGCACGATGGGCATCTTTTTAAACAGCGGCACACAAGGTGAGATAGCGCTGAATGATGCGTTGGATGACATAGACCAGTTGAAGATTGATGCCATCAAGGACAGCTACCAAGACTGGTACAGCGAGTTGAACCCGCTGCAGAAGCAAGTGGTGGACAAAATCGTTGAAAAGCTGGAAGATAAAGTGGCGGGCGATCCGCTGCAGGATGTCATCGTCACCTATTCCATGGACAAAACCCCCTCTGCGAAGTTTGCCGGGCTCATGGGAATACAGTATCAATTCAATAAGAGCTGGCAACTGCGGGCGGAATCCAATTTCATCAGCGCAGGCAACCGTTATTCGGTGCTTGTTTCACTCAATTACCGGTTCCTCGGGCTTAAGAAGAAGAGTGATATCTAATGGTGAATTGCTCCGGCATGACGGGCGGAGCGCGCTTCTTTCAGACGAGGATTCAGTTGTCGCTTTAAATCAGTATTGTTTTATCTAACGATTTAGGACAGTTCTAAAAATTCTACCACTTACTCCCTCTCCTTCTGGAGCTCCTCGGAGAGGGAAGGGATGAGGCGATTGAAAGAACAATTTTTAGAACTGCCCTTAGGTGTGTCCCGCAGCAAACCCGCATAGGTTTAATCTGCATCATTCCGGATTTGCATATTTATGCAATTATGGAATTTGATTCCGGATTTGCATATTTTTGTAATTCAGGAATTCAATGAAAATAATCCCCCGTCACATTAAAGCAGAGGCTCTTGAAACCGCCAGACAATTCCGTTCGATATGCATTGTCGGTCCCCGTCAAAGCGGCAAAACCACTCTCAGTAAAATGGCGTTCGGACAAAAGGCATATGTCAGCCTTGAAAATCCAAAAACTAATGCCGAAGCATTAGAAGACACGGAATCTTTTTTGAAGAAATACAGGAAAGGAGCCGTGCTGGATGAAGTCCAGCGCGCACCCGTCATTTTCCGTTACCTGCAGGGCATGCTGGACCGCAATACACAGCGCGGACAGTTCATTCTTACAGGCTCCAATAACTTTTTACTCCAGGAGCCAATCTCACAGTCGCTGGCAGGGCGTACAGGTTATCTTGAGCTTTTACCGCTATCGTATGCCGAACTTGCAGATGCCCGCTTGGCATCCGGCTCAATCAACAAGCATATTCTTACCGGGGGCTATCCTGAATTGTGGCAGCAGAAAATAAAACCTGACAGGTGGATGGCGAGCTATTTACAAACCTATGTGCAGCGTGACGTGCGCCTGTTGCGCAACATTACCAACCTGGGCGCTTTCAACCGTTTTGTGCAATTATGCGCAGGATACGCAGGACAAGTTGTTAACAAAGATGCGCTCGCAAAAAATACAGGAGTTGACGCCAAAACGGTTCAGTCGTGGCTTCAGGTATTGGAAAGCAGCTACATTATCTACCTGCTTCAGCCGTATCATAACAACCTGAATAAGCGAATTATCAAGTCGCCCAAGCTGTATTTCTATGATACCGGTTTATTATGTTATCTGTCAGGCATTCATTCCGAAATTGCATTAGCAAATAATTCACGATATAGCTACCTTTTTGAAAACTGGATACTCACTGAAATCCGGAAAAACCGCTGTAACCAGGGGATTTCCGGAGGCATGTTTTACTTCCGGGACAGCGCTGGCAACGAGGTGGACCTGATTTTGGAAAAACAGGGGGAAGTCATCGCCATAGAAGTCAAGTCCTCAAGAAAATTCAGCAGGGAAATGCTTGGCGGCATTCGTTACTGGCTGAAGAACAACCGCAATGGCAAAGGCATCCTTTTGTTTGGAGGTTCTTCAGGAGATGTGTTGAATGAGCAGATCGCTTTACTCGGATGGAAAGATGTTTCACATATTTGAGCAAAGCAACACCCGGCAAACCCTCTCACGCGTATCGGGCATTTAGCTGTTCTACCTGCAATCTCATTAACTGACTTTTATCACTTTCCCCGAAAACTTTCTTTTTACCTTTGCTGAAATTCAATCAAATCATAAACCATGAAATCACATCACATCCTTTTATTCGCGTTTTTCAGCGTTGCGTTCTCACTCACAACGCAAGCCCAGCAAACCCGCACCGAGCATGACCTGCTCGGTGAGAAACAGATTCCTGCGGATGCCTACTATGGTGTGCAAACCGCAAGGGCCCTGGAGAATTTTCAAATCAGCGGGGTGGAAACAAATTTTTACCCTGATTATGTGCGTGCTTATGCCATGGTGAAACTGGCTGCTGCCCGCGCAAACACCGATGTAGGACGAATGAAAAAAGAAAAGCTGGATGCTATCGAGAAAGCCTGCCAGGCGGTGATGGATGGAAAGTATCACGACCAGTTTTTGACAGACCTCTACCAGGGTGGCGCGGGAACTTCGGCTAATATGAACTCCTGCGAGGTGCTCGCCAACATTGCGCTCGAAATGAGCGGGCACAAGAAGGGAGAATATCAGTTCATCGAGCCGCATGATGACCTCAACATGGGTCAATCAACCAATGATGTGTATCCCACCGCCATCCATGTTGCCATTCTGCTGCATAATGACAAGGTGGTAAAAGAAGCGAAAGCTTTAGCGGCAGCTTTTCACAAAAAGGGAGATGAATACAGTAATATTCTCAAGATGGGACGCACCGAAGGTCAGGATGCAGTGCCAATGACCGTAGGTCAGGAATTTCATGGCTTCGGCTACCAACTGGATGGGGCGATTGAGGCGTTGGTACACGCAGAGACCTATCTCTATGAAGAAAACATGGGTGCAACAGCCATTGGTACGGGAATCACCGCTTCTCCCGGTTATGCGGAGAAGTGCGCGGCTCACCTGGCGCAAATTACAGGCAAGCCCATGAAGCTGAGTTCCAACTTAGTGGGCGCCACTTCAAGCATGCAGGCTTTTGTAATGTATTCTTCCGCGCTGAAAAATTTTGCCGTCACGCTGTCAAAAATCAGCAGCGACCTCATCTTCCTTGCTTCGGGTCCGCGCACGGGGATATTTGAAATCAACCTGCCAGCGTTGCAGCCGGGTTCTTCCATCATGCCGGGAAAAGTGAACCCGGTGATGCCTGAACTGATGAACCAGATTTGCTATAAAACCATTGGCAATGATGCAACCGTAACGATTGCGTCCCGCGATGGTCTCCTTCAACTCAACGCCTATGAGCCGGTGGTGGCCGTAGCTATCTTTGAATCGCAGGCGTTGCTCTACAAGTCACTGCCTTTATTCCGGAAAAATTGCATTGAAAGCATTACGGTAAACCAGGATATATTGAAGCACTACATGGAACGCAGCGTGGGTATCGTAACCGCCCTCAACCCGGTGTTGGGTTATGAAAAGACAACCGAACTCGCAAAGGAAGCGTTGAAGACCAATAAAGGTATCCTTGAATTGATTCGCGAGAAGAAACTGCTGACCGAGAAGCAGATTAAAGAATTTATGGACCCTGCTAAAATGACCAGTCCGCAATAAATCAAAAAATCAGATGCAAAACCACAGAGGAACACAGAGAAAGTCAACACAGAGGTGAAGGAGAAATGCAATCATCCTCTTTTACCTCTGTGCAAGCCTCCGCGTTTTCCGCGGTTTCTGTATTTCCAAAAGCAAAACCATGAAAAACAAAATAACCATCGTACTCGCTTCAATAATTCTCGTTTTTTTCTACGGTTGTGTCACAACGCAAATCGTGAGCGATTGGAGAGACCCGTCTGTCACTATTAAACAGGGTGATTTCAAAAAGGTACTCGTACTCGCACTCGTGGAGAACGAAGGTTCAAGAAGAATCATTGAAGACAAATTGGTTTCGCTTTTGAAAACACAGGGTGTTGCGTCATATTCTTATTTGACGAAAGAAGATTTGGCGGGTACGCTTGAAGCGGCTAAAGCGAAAATCAAGAAGGATGGATTTGACGGCATCATCACGATGCGGCTGGCGAAAATCGAGAAGGATGTGAACTATGTTCCGGGCACTTATCCAAGCTATTTCTATTCGCCATGGTCGTATGGCGCGTATGCTGCGCCCATGTATTATGACCCGGGCTATTACCAGGTGGACGATGTTTACAATGTTGAAACGAATCTCTACACGCTGAATCCTGAGAAGCTGATTTGGTCGGGAGTAACTTCTACCATCAATCCAGAGAAGATTGACAAGGCGGTGGATGAGATTGCCAAAGTGGTGAAGGATAAAATGGTGGAGGAGGGATTTTTTGTGGAGGAAGCGAAGAAGTAAAACTTAGCGTGGGAGGGCTTCGTTCTCAACCAGAATATCAATACACCTGACAATAACCGCATTATTTTTCTTCCAATAGTCGAGATCTTTTGCGGTTTCTTTAGTCAGAATACTTCGCAGCTCATTTCAGGTTGCTTAAGTCAACGTTGACGACTTGCCTTTTGGGGCTTGGTTAAGCGATTTGGATAAATGCCTGCGGTTTTTTTCGAAGGCGAGCAGGTAAGCAGTTTCTTTCAGCGAGTTGAACTCGTTTAACGACATCATTACCACTTTTTTGTTTTTATCGCGGATAATTAATTCTTTACCCGTGTTCAAAACGATTTCAAAATAAAACGCTATTTGTCGTCTTGAATGATTATCGTGCCGATGCTCATCCGTAAGGATATGATTATCTATATAAACAAACTCATGCCCATAGATTTGCCATGATAAAGGAACGGTGAAAGAAAAATAATTTTTGTTGAATGGCTGATATTGAATACCCGGAGTGATGTTGGCGTAACTTGCGTTTTTTGACCGGCTTGGGCTTGAAGCCGGCAACTTGGAGCTAATACACTGAAAAATATGCTGAATGCTGAACTCATTCATAAATCGTGAAGGCTTGTAAAAAAAAAGTAATCGTTATCGGAGGCGGGATTGCCGGGCTTTCAGCAGCGTGTTGCCTGGCTAAAGAAGGCTGCGGGGTTACGCTCCTTGAAAAAAATCCCGGGCTGGGCGGCAGGATGCGGCAGCATAAAGCCGCTGGATTCACTTTCGACATGGGTCCCACCTGGTATTGGATGCCTGATATTATTGAATCTTTTTTTAACCGATTCGGCTTTTCGGCTTCCGGCTTTTATGAGCTGGTGCGCCTGAATCCAATGTACCGGATTTATTTCGGAAAAGGCGACTTTCTCGATGTTCCGGCAGCGCTCCCGCAGCTCTGCGAGATGTTTGAGAAATTAGAGCATGGAAGCAGCGTGAAACTTCGGCAATTTCTCAAAGAGGGAGAGTACAAATATGCCATCGGCATGAAAAAATTCGCCCTTAAACCCGGACTGTCCCTGCTTGAATATGCCGACCCCCGCCTGCTGAAAGACGCGCTGCGGCTCCACCTTTTCCAATCCATGAGCGCATACATCCGTAAATATTTTCATCATCCCAGGCTGATTCAGATTCTCGAGTTTCCCGTTCTTTTTCTGGGCGCCAAGCCCTCCAGAACTCCGGCATTATACAGCCTGATGAACTATGCCGACATGTGCCTGGGAAGCTGGCACCCGATGGGAGGAATGTTCAAAATCATCGAGGGCATGGCGGCAGTGGCGCAATCACTTGGGGTAATCATGATGAATAATTGTGAAGTTCAAAAGATAAACGTTATCCGAAGTAGCGCGGCAGGCGTGACGTGCAACGGAGGTGAATTTGCGGCTGACGCGGTAGTGGGAAGCGCAGACTATCATCATGTGGAGCAGGCGCTTTTGGATAAGTCTTACCGGAGCTATTCGCCACGATACTGGGATTCGCGGGTGCTGTCGCCTTCATGCCTCATCTTTTACATCGGCATCGGCAAAAAGTTAAAATATCTGCAGCATCATAACCTTTTCTTTGATGCCGATTTCGACCGGCATCAGCGTGAAATTTACGACAACGGTGAATGGCCTGCGGAACCGCTGTTCTATGCCTGCTGCCCCTCGAAGACCGACCCGCAGATGGCGCCAGCCGGGATGGAAGCGCTGTTTGTGCTGATTCCCGTGGCGGTCGGGCTTGATGATGCGGAAAAAACAAGGGAGCGCTATTTCGAAGCCGTGATGAGCCGCCTGGAAAATCTGACGGGTGAAAGCATCAGGGCGCATATCGTTTACAAAAAAAACTATGCGCACTCCGATTTCGTCAGCGACTATCACTCGTTTAAGGGCAATGCATACGGACTGGCAAACATTCTGAGACAAACGGCATTTCTCAAACCGTCAATAAAAAGCAGCAAAGTGAAAAACCTGTACTTTGCCGGACAGATGACGGTTCCCGGACCCGGCATTCCTCCGTCCATTCTCTCCGGGCAGATTGCGGCAGGGCAGGTGGTTAAGGAAATGCAGATTTGATCCTCCTCTCAAGGCATGGCGATACGGCATCATCAAGCAATTTGTTGGGATTGCTCACCTGAATGAAAAAGGAAGGACCTTATTGTCTTATTGATCCGCTGATGGCTTTGCGGTGGTGGCTGATGTGGTAAGCCGTGAAATAGAGCATCTCTCTCACGGTGATCTTGCCAAGCAAGGGATGCGGCAGGAAATACAGGTCCAGCTCCTCTTCATTGAATCGGGAAATCTTCGATATTAAAGTTTTGTATGTGCCGCTGAAGCGGTTCGCTATTTCGCTTTTGTCACCCTTCAGCGGAACGCGTTTCGGCACATAGGCTCCGGTTGCCACAGCGCCATCGGTCAGCAACTGCTTGTAGCGTTTCACGATTTCATCATAAGGGTATGATTTGCGGTATGGCTTGCCGAATAATATCCGGTATGAGATTTTGGGCAGCGAAAAAGCGAGGTTGAGCGGTCGCGCAGAAAGAACAAGGTGCTGGACGTTTTCAGCGATTGACCACTTGGCGCCCGGCTTTTTGAAGAACAAGTCATTGCTGGTTTGCGAGAGCGCTTTTTCCATGTCGCGTATTTCATCACTCAGGCGGACAATGAGTTCCGGTTTGTTCATGGATGATTTCGTTAATTGGTTAATTGGTATCCCGATGCTCAATACTCACTGATAAAGGTACTTGTTTCAGGGAAGTTGCAACGGCTCGCTTGCCGTTCTGTGATAATCACAGCGCTTAACGGATTATAAACTGCCCTCATTGTTAATTCGCTCATCCGCTCATCCGCACATCATCTCATCAGCCTATATCTTCGAAAGATTCAGCTTGCCGCCCGAGCGTTTGTTGTAGTACTTATCCTTGTAATATTCTATTTGCTCTTTTTCCTTCAGCTTTTCCTCCTTTTCGTTTTTCTTGTCTTCCTGCCTCTGTATCTTTTTGGGATTGCTCACCGAATGGCGGTCGGCATTCGACAGCTTGTAGCCCACGGTCAGCAAGCTCACAAGGTATGAGTCTTTGTTTTTCGGGCTTCCCCTTTGCTGCCCTGTGCCGGTGATGAAACTGTGTTCTCCGTTGGGGTCAACCTCTTTCGACCTCACGGATAAATTGGCTGCCATTTGAGCATGGTCCGCATTGTAATGGGCGTAATAATCAGCCGGGTTCGGATAGGAGGTGCTGACATCATCGAGATAGTCGGTAAACGTGAAGTGATGGCTCACTTCCCATGCGAGCGTGACCGATGGCGACAGGTTGCACTTCAGCCCCACCCCGAGTGTGTAGTTGGGCTGAATGCGGGAATATTTATCGGGATACCCCGGCAGCCCCTGCCCCTCCGTGCCAAGCGGCTGCAGACTCACCCATTCATCATATTCATATTCGCTGCTATTGGTTATCGGGCTGACGGACTCAGCGTTTTGCCGGCTGATCCACTCTTCGTTATAGGGGGCTTTGGGGTCGAAATAAATCAAGCCAGCGCCTGCAAGTATGTAGGGCGAAAATCTTTCGCTTTGCCCCGGCTTGAACCCTAAAACGTTGATCTCCGCCAAAAGGGACAACTCGAACAAATCGGTCCTGAAGGTGAGATTCCTGTATTTTCTGAACCAGCTTGCGGAAAAGCCGGTATCATCGGTATTATTATACCGGTCGCTGCCCGCAAGGCGCGTGTAAAAAAAACTGACGCGCGCATTAAGAAAACGGGATGGATAAAGCCTGTAATTAATATTAATAGCAGGCTTCATGTTTTCCTTGTGCAGTTCACCGATCTTCCTGTCGGTAGTGTTGTACGTGTTCAGGTCGCCAAAATAGTGTGTCCCTCCGAAGCCGATGCTGAGTTCGGAAACCCAGTTGGTTCTCTTTTGAAAATTTTTCCGTGTGGGGCAGTCCTGGGCAAAAGCGGCTTGTGATGCGATGATGCCGGAGAGCAGGGCGCTGAGGATGAGGTTTTGTGATTTCATGACTATGGGTTTTTAAAATATTAGCAAATTTTATTGGGCAGCTTTGGAAGAAAGGTCGTTGAAAACGCTGTTGACGTTTTTGTAGTAAGCATGTCCGCTGAGCCGGTAATTACGCCACGGATCAACGAGCAGCATTACCATTTGCGGGGCCGTGACCGCATGCGGCAGGTATTTGATTCCAACCATTGTTCCCTGACCGGTGGCGGGAGCCGTTCCGAATGACAGTTCCATCTCCATCCCGCTGCTGGCGACTATCATCCTCATTCCATCAGGCGAGGTTTGATAAGTCAGGGTGGCTTGCACATATTCAAAACCATCTTTCTGAAGCGGTGCTTCTTCGCGGTCGTCAATCAGCGCCCGCTGGTCATCTACCGTCATTCTGAGAAAGTCGCGGTAGCTGACGTCAGCGGGAATGATCCCTTGTCTCGATGTTTCGAGGAAAAAAGTGCGTGCCGTGACGGGCTTGTAACCCTGTTTGGGCGGAGGCAACAGTTTATCATCCGTGAAGCGGTACTCGTAAACCCCCGCCTCCGGGATACGGTAAGATTTCAATTCCGCGATTTCTTCCGGAATAGCGGGGATTCTCACCATCACCGGCCTGCTCGCCAGCGTGACGGGAGTGAAACCTTCATGCTGCTTTGCGCTCAGCGGACCCGCCCAATAAGGCAGGTAGCTGAATTCAGCGTCATCGGAATGTGGCGGAAATAATCCGTCCGGAAATTGCGCTCTCGAAACGAAGGGCGCAAAAGCAATGAAAAAAACAAATGCAAGAAAAATAATGGATTTCATATCGCCTCCTTTTTTTTGTTGGTTAGCAAATAAAGCCAGCGGCTCGTGCCGCCAGGCGGTCACTTATATTGATACCGTCTCGTAACCCAAACTAATACAGAGTAGATATGATGCGATTCTCAGGAGATTATGTCATTGACCGAAATTTAAACAAAAAACCCGGAATAACCGCAATAAGGCAATATTTGTGTTGGCGTGAGTTAGAGCAATTTGTATCATCCTGCATTTCCTGTTCTTCCTTCTGAAATTATTTATACCATCGGTAAACCGGTTTTCGAAGCTGTACTGCATAGTACCCGATGGTATATCCTCCGAAGGAGTCCGGAGTCCTTCGGACCGATCGCAATTCGTTTTTCACGATTGTTTCGGGATAAACCGTCAGGATGACAGCATCTTGAATATCCTTCCGTTATTTCTATCTTAGCCCACTATTAAAAAATTGCAGCCCATGGCAAACCAACTCTTCGCCAAAAAATCATTGTCCAGGCTCTTGTCTGAATCAGCCGGAGATGGAAATCAGCTTCACCGCACACTCGGGCGGTTGAACCTTGTAACGCTCGGCATCGGGGCAATCATAGGCGCGGGAATTTTCGTGCTGACGGGAAATGCTGCCGCTAACTATGCGGGACCGGCAGTGGTGCTGTCGTTCGTGGTTGCCGGATTTGCCTGCGTTTTCGCAGGGCTGTGCTATGCCGAGTTCGCTTCCATGATTCCGATTGCCGGAAGCGCTTACACTTATGCCTATGCGACATTGGGAGAATTCGTTGCCTGGATTATCGGCTGGGATTTGATTCTCGAATATCTGTTTGGCGCATCAACGGTGGCTGTCGGATGGTCGGGATATGTCACCAGCTTTCTTGCCGACTTTGGCGTTCATATTCCGAAAGAGTTTGCGTCATCTCCATTTGTTTACAATGCAGTAACCCACGATTGGGCTTCAACAGGCGCGTTCATCAACCTTCCAGCGGTTTTGGTGGTGGCAATCATGACTGCGCTGCTCGTAGTTGGAATCCGCGAGTCAGCCAACTTCAATAATATCATCGTCATCATCAAAGTGGTGGTGATTCTTTTATTTGTCGCTTTCGGAGCAAGCTATGTGATTACCGACAATTGGATTCCGTTCTTCAAACCCGCCCCTGCCGATGGCGCAGAAGCAGCTTTCGGAACTTATGGATGGACGGGAATGCTTCGGGCTGCGGGCGTGATTTTCTTTGCTTACATAGGGTTTGATGCCGTGTCAACCGCAGCGCAGGAAGCGAAAAATCCGCAGAAGGACATGGCCTGGGGAATTTTAGGCTCACTTGCAATATGCACTGTACTTTATATTTTGGTGGGATTGGTGATGACGGGAATTGTGAAATATAATTTGCTGAATGATCCTGCTCCCGTTGCTGTTGCCGTCAATGCCGCAGGCGAGGGGCTGCAATGGCTGCGTTACCCGGTAAAAATCGGAGCTATCGCAGGATTAAGCTCGGTGATCCTTGTAATGCTGATGGGCCAGCCGCGCATCTTCTTCTCGATGGCCAATGATGGCTTGTTGCCGAAGGCATTCAAGAAAGTGCATCCGAAATTCAGAACGCCTTACATCACTACCATCGTTACCGGAATAGTTGCCGCTTTGGTAGCCGGGTTATTCCCCATCGGAATTTTAGGTGAACTGGTTTCAATAGGCACATTGCTTGCCTTTGCCATTGTTTGCGGTGGAATTTTGATGCTGCGCTATACCAGCCCTGAAATTGAGCGCCCTTTCAAAACTCCGTGGTTTCCGGCTGTTCCGGTTCTCGGTGTGCTTTGTTCGGTGGGCGTGATGGCGACCTTACCGGGTGATACATGGCTGCGGCTTTTTATTTGGATGGCTATCGGCTTGCTGATCTATTTTTTTTACAGCAGGCATCATTCAAAAGTGCAGCACGGGGCGCAGTGATCCTATGAGCGGAAATTCCAGCGAAAAACAGCCTCTCAACTTTCTTGACGCAACGCTGATCGTGTCGGGATCCATGATTGGCTCCGGTATTTTTATTGTGAGCGCTGACATTGCGCGCCAGACGGGCGGTGGCGGCTGGCTGCTGCTGTCATGGGTGGTTGCCGGGGTGATGACGCTTTTCGCAGCGCTGAGCTACGGGGAACTGGCTGCCATGTTTCCGCATGCGGGCGGTCAGTACGTTTACCTGCGAAGGGCGTTCAATCCCTTGATGGGCTACCTCTATGGATGGTCGCTGTTCATTGTCGTGCAATCAGGCACCATCGCAGCGGTTGCGGTTGCGTTCGCAAAGTTTACAGGCGTTATTATCCCGGAGCTGGGAGATAGCAACGTGCTCTTTTCAACCGTCATTCCGTCCGTTGGGGAATATAAAATCACGGCAGCGCAAATTTTCGGTGTGTTCTCGATTTTCATCCTCACGCTGCTCAACAGCCTTGGCATTCAATATGGAAAATTTATTCTGCGTCTTTTCACTTCCGCAAAACTGCTTTCTCTGTTTGGACTGATTGTTCTCGGCATCTTCTTTTTCGGGAATCAGGAAGCCTGGCGATTCAATCTCAGCCATTTCTGGGATCTGCAGCATTGGGAAGCGGTCAATGGCGCCTGGACGGTGACCGAACTGACCGGAATGGCGCTGGTGGGGGCATTCGGTGCCGGACTGGTGGGTTCGCTGTTTGCCAACGATGCATGGAACAATGTTACATTCATTGCCGGTGAAGTTCAGAATCCGAAAAGAAATATTCCGTTGAGCCTGTTTGCAGGAACGATGATTGTTTGCATCCTTTACATCCTTGCGAATATATCCTACCTGATGCTGCTGCCCCTTGACGAAATCCAGTTTGCCAAAAATGACCGCGTTGGAACGGCTGCCGCCAATATGATATTCGGCAGCACGGGAACGGCTATCATGGCAGCGCTGATTATGATCTCCACTTTCGGTTGCAATAACGGGCTTGTGCTGGCAAGCGTCCGCGTGTATCAGGCGATGGCAAAGGACGGATTGTTTTTTCACCGGATGAAAAACAACAACCGCTACGGTGTGCCCGGCTACGCTTTGTGGGTGCAGTTTGCGTGGTCCTCGCTGCTCGCGCTGTCAGGTCAATACGGAACATTGCTCGATTTTGTAATGTTTGCGGTGATGCTGTTTTACATCTTCACCATCTTCGGCATTTTCCGCTTGCGAAAAATCATGCCCGGTGCCGAGCGCCCCTATAAAGCATGGGGCTACCCTGTGGTACCCATCGTTTATGTGATTCTGTCAATTTCCTTCTGCGTGAATCTGGTGATCATGAAGCCGCTCGTTTCAGGCATAGGGATCTTGCTGGTGCTGCTTGGGATTCCGCTGTTTTTTCTGCTGAAGAGGAAGGAAGGCGAAACGACTTCCTGATTGCAATGGCTTCACAACTCTATCTTCAATCCATCATGCGCCAGCTTGATACCATCCGGCAGTTCCCGGTTCACCTCATCCTGAAAACCCATCTGGTGGCTGATATGGGTGAGATACGCCCTTTCAGGATTCAACTCCCTGATGACTTCAATGGCTTGCTTTAGGTTGAAATGGGAAATGTGATCTTGTTTCCTCAGTGCATTGACCACAACAACTTTTGAGCCTGCAATCTTTTGCATCTCCTGTTTTGAAATGAAATTGGCGTCAGTGATATATGTGAAATCCTCAATTCTATACGCGAACACGCGCATCTGATAGTGAAGGACTTCTATCGGCTGAATTTTCACGCTGTCAATCTCAAAAGGATGGTCATTGATCACTTTGATGTCAACCTGCGGAATGCCAGGGTAGTCGCTGCCATTGAAGATGTAATCATATTGCTTTTTGATAATGGCAAAGGTTTCATCACTCATGTAAAGCGGGATGGCTTTCTGAAGCACGTAATTGTAGCCGCGGATCTCATCCAGCCCTCCGGTGTGATCTTTATGCGCGTGGGTGAATATGATGCCGTCAATTTTCCCGATATGATTCAGGAGCATCTGCTGGCGGAAATCAGGGCTGCAATCAATCACGAGGCTTTTGCCGCTGACGTTCACCAGCACAGAGCTGCGCAATCTTTTGTCTTTGGGATTTTCTGACCTGCAAACAGCGCATTGGCAGCCTACAATCGGCACACCCCCCGATGTTCCGGTGCCAAGAAAAATGACTTCCAAGAATCAGGTTTTTTGCAGGTTCTTTTCTAAAAAGACCTTTGCGCCTTCCGGCAGAGCCGCCTCATTCACTTCTATCAATGGCAATATCTCCAGCAACGTATTGATGCGTGCCTCCGTTTCAAAATATTTATTGACCACCACCACTTTTTTGTCCCTGAGAATGCAGTATCCCGGCTTGAAATTGCCTTTCTCATAGCGGACTTCATAGCCGGATTCAGAGAATATGTCTTCAATCTTCTTCAGGGTGTTTGCAGTATATTTGAACATATCGTTAAAGTTAAGTCGTTTATAGACCTGACAGGTTTTTCAAAACCTGTCAGGTCTGAACCGTAATGCTAAAATGAAGCAATCTCCCGTCATCTTCATCCTTCTTTTTTCCACAATCGGAATGTTTGCACAGGACGCTGAGAAAGAATCCATCTTCAGGGCGGCCGTAATTGCCGGTTTCAACGGAACGCAGGTGGATGGTGATGACTTGGCCGGTTATCGAAAATTCGGACTGAATGCAGGCGGAGCAGCATTTGTGATGCTTCCCAAAAATTTCTCGGTGAACTTCGAGATTTTGTATTCGCAGAAAGGGTCAAAAAGAGCTGCCAATCAAATCACCATTCCGAACACTTTAAGCAAGCTGTCGCTTGATTATGTTGATGTTCCTTTGATATTTAATTATCACGACAAGGATGCGCGGGGAAGGGATGTAGCCATATTCGGCATCGGGTTTGTTTTCAATAGCTTGGTGAGATTCAAGGCCGAAGATGAATACGGACCGGTAAATAATGCCGAAAACCCCTATCAGCGTTTCGGACTGGAAGCTGCTGCCAACGTAACATTTGTTTTTGCCAAGGTTGTCGGAATAAATCTCCGATTCACGTATTCCATCACTAACATTGTTAAAGAACCCATCGCAATAAGCAACCTGCGAAATGGCGGTCAGCGGAACAATGTGTTTTCACTGAGAGGGATGTATTTCTTTTAGCTTTCGTCAAACCTGACAGGTTTCAAAAACCTGTCAGGTTTCCGATTTCACTCAAACAGCGTTCCCACCCTGCTTGGCGGTTTTTTTCCGAGATGCTTGTAGGCGAGTTCTGTAGCTTCTCTGCCGCGCGGAGTGCGTTTCAGGTAGCCTTCCTGAATTAAGAAAGGTTCATATACTTCCTCAATCGTTTCGCTTTCCTCTCCGACAGCCGTTGCGATGGTGCTGATGCCCACGGGGCCGCCCGCAAACTTCTCCACGATAGTTTGCAGAATCCTGTTATCCATTTCATCCAGTCCCTTTTCGTCAACATCCAACGCCTCCAAGCCATAGGTGGCGATTTTTTCATCTATGACTCCCTTGCCTTTTATCTGCGCGAAATCACGCAGCCTGCGCAGCAGCAGGTTGGCGATGCGGGGAGTGCCGCGGCTCCTTTTTGCAATTTCCGCTGCTCCTTCATCTGTAATAGTTGTTTCCAGAATCACCGATGAACGTTTCACAATCAATCCCAGCGTTTCAGAATCATAGTACTCAATCCGCGAGGTGATTCCGAATCGCGAGCGAAGCGGTGGTGTAAGCAATCCCGAACGGGTAGTTGCTCCAACCAAAGTAAACGGATTGACCTTTAGTTCCAACGATCTCGCATTCGGCCCGCTTTCCAACATAATGTCAATCTTGAAATCTTCCATCGCGGAATAGAGATACTCCTCCACCACCGGGCTGAGACGATGAATCTCATCAATAAACAGCACATCCCGTTCATCGAGATTCGTCAGCAAGCCGGCAAGGTCGCCCGGCTTTTCCAATACCGGTCCGGAGGTGACTTTTATTCCAACTCCCAACTCATTGGCAATAATATAGGAGAGCGTGGTCTTTCCCAATCCCGGAGGGCCATGAAGCAGCACGTGGTCAAGCGCTTCATTGCGCTGCTTTGCCGCCTCAATGAACACGCGCAGATTGTCGGTAATTTTGTTTTGTCCCCTGAAATCTTCCAGCTTCTGAGGACGAAGCACCACTTCGGCCTCGCGGTCGTCAGCGGAGAGGTGCTCAGTCTGCGGGTCAATGCTCGGATTCATGGAGAAGCGAATTTAACCGGGATTTTTTGGATTAGGGGGGACTTGAAGATAATTATACCGAAACAAGTCAGGTTTTTGAAAAACTGAGCGGTTGAATATTCGGTATTAATATAACGTGAGTTATGGATTAAAAACCAACCTTATTTTGATAGTTTTCATTGCCGTCCGCTTCAGCGGACGGTTAAAATAGGAAGACTCTCCTTTTGGGCTTTAGCCAAAGTATTTCACAATTTGGCTAAAGCCCTCTGGTTCCTGATTCATGATTCAATATCCCGTCCGCTGAAGCGGACGGTAATGAAATTCAAGGAATTATTTCTGTGGTAATCCATAACTCACGTTAATATAGAGTAGAGTTCATCTCGTTTCTTCGGAAACTCGACTACTCTCGGTGTAACAGCATCTGCGTGTGGTTTAATTTGATACGGAACTGCTGTTCAAAAGACTTCCATGCACGTTTGCCGTGAAGAACACTCAAAGCGAGTGGCGAGTCTTTTTTTCAGATGGAGATTTAAGTCACCTTCTTCTGTCAACCGATTTTTCTATCTTGCATTTTCCTGCCGTCCTGTAGTGTTTTATCACAAGGACAGTTCTAAAAATTCTGCCACTTACTCCCTCTCCTTCTGGAGAGGGAAGGGGTGAGGCGATAAAAAGAGCAATTTTTAGAACTGTCCACAAGAAATATGTTTCCATGAATAAGACCGAATTTCCCGCATGCGAATCATGCACAACCAGACATCTCTCCATTTTTGAAAAACTGGCGCAGGATGAACTGGTAAAACTCAGCGCCAGCAAGGGATGCAATCAATACCGAAAAGGGCATCTTCTCTTCTTTGAAGGAGCCAATCCCACAGGCGTGTTTTGCATCAGCAGCGGAACGGTGAAAATTTATCGCATGACGGGTGACGGTAAAGTGCAAATCATCAAGCTGGCTGGAGCGGGCGACCTTGTAGGGCATGAAGCAATCCTCTCGAATGGCAGCTACAAATATTTTGCAGAAGTCATTCACGAATCGGTGGTCTGCTATATTCCAAAACATCATTTTCTGCAGATGCTGAAGGAAAACCATCCGCTCACCACAACGCTGATGCAGCAAATTTCCCTTGAGCTTATCAATTCCGACAAGCGCACCACATCAATGGCTACCAAACCGGTGCGCGAGAGAGTTGCCGAAGCTCTGCTCTTGCTTCATGATTTTTTTATCTCCAAAAATAAAAACGGCTCTTATCCTGACATTACGTTGTCGCGGGAAGAGATTGCTTCATACGCTGGCACAGCGACCGAAACTGCAATCAGGATTCTTTCTGAATTCAGGAATGATAAGCTGATCAAATTGGGCAAGCGCTCCATTTCAATTCTTAATGAAACGAAACTTTCGAAGATAGTCCATCAATACGGAAGTTGATTGTTACTCAAAAATCATTATTCAATACTGACGCATATCATAAAGGATGAGATGATGGTGTTTCTACCTTTGCCGCGCTGCGACTGGTAACCGCGGCAAATTCCTTTATAGAAGGCTGCATTGGGTGATGCAGCCTTTTTTTTTGTCCCTCAATAAACAATTCTTTCTTCGGTTTATTTCTTTGCTGTCGGAAAGAATAAGTCATTAACCGGGATGATAAAAGTCATTATTGTATGGATATTGTGACATAATTTTACAGCGAAAATTTAAAAACAAAACACCATACACTATGAACCCTTCAAAAAAAATCTTAATCGCACAATTAGTTCTGCTGGTTGCTGCCGGATATGTTTTCTTCGGTTGCTCATCCGGTAATAACCAACCTGAAACCACCACCGCTTCTGCTCCCAAGGCGGCAGTTGACGCGGAAGAGGAGGAAGAAGTAAAAACAGAGGAGAAAAAAGAAGAAGCAACCGGTGCCTATGCCGACTGGCAAAACAACAAAGGTCTTGGCCCGGTGAAGAGTGTTACGCTGGGCGCCACGGTTGACCAGGCGATGGCGGATGCCGGTGCGCAGGTTTACAAGGAGAAATGCACCGCGTGCCACAAACCCGACAAGCGTTTTATCGGCCCGGCACCTAAAGGCATCCTCGAAAGAAGAACCCCCGAATGGGTGATGAACATGATTCTGAATCCCGAACAGATGGTGAAGGAAGACCCGATTGCCAAGCAGTTGCTCATTGACTATAATCTTTCACCGATGGCAAACCA
>CAZCXH010000059.1:0-25723 GCA_964502525.1 uncultured Chitinophagaceae bacterium | reverse complement strand
CCGTTGGTTTACATCCTTTTCATGACTCAGGAAAGGCAAAAGCCGGTGGAAGGACCATCGGCTTTTGTTTTTCTGGTAAATTAAGAGTTAGACATTAGACTTCAGACATTAGATAATACCTCCTAACATCTAACATCTAATATCTAACATCTAATATCTAATATCTAATATCTAATATCACCTCTTCGCCAGCCACCTCCACCTTATCTCGTTCAACGTAAATTTCAGCCGGTTCCACCACCCTTTCGCTTCAATCTGGATATTTGGCAAAATGAACACTGCCGGGTTCAGCCCCCATTTGATCACCTTGCGGTAAAAGGGAAGCGATGAATACGGCAGCCGTGATGGAGAGAGCACGGGCTTCAACTGCCTGAATATCTTCCTGAACTCCTCATGGTTGAATTGGTGATATTCATTATCCCTTGCGGGCATCACCTCCAGCCCGATGTGGATGGTGAGGTGCTTATCGGTGAACAGTTTGAAAGAATTGCTGAACGCAAACATGTTATGCGCCAGCGTTGCCTCCACGAACGGCACGCCCACGCAGATGTTTCCCAGAATAAATTTCGGCACCATGCTGCGGTGAAACACAAAGCAGTCGAAGCCGGGATGAGGGGCGCCCATCTCCGACCACATCAAAGGCATGTCGCTTATGTTTTTAAACCCCGATGAAACCCTGCGCCTGTTGATGATGAACCCATCCAGCCCCTGTCCGATGAAGCTTTTCACCGCCATATAAAACTGCGGCATCAGCGCGATGTCGCTGTTGGTATAGATAAGATAATCACAATCCGTTCCCTCGAGAAGCGCTGTGAGAATATCGCTGATCAATGGATACTTCCTTTTGATTTTGAATTCACCGTATTGGAGTACGGAGCGCTTCAAATCCGGCAGCATCCTGACCCAGGGCGGAATGATTTCGCGGTCTTCCGGATACTGAACAGCCAGCAGTTCCACCGCTGTCTCATGCTGCGCAAACTCTCTTGCAATGCGCATCGTTTCAAACGTGATCGGCTGTGCGGTGAATAAATCAGAAGATTCACTGACCTTCACCGGATTGATGATATGGGCTATCCTGAGCACCGCTCTAAATTAAAGATTCCGCCTCTTACCGCATGAATTTTTAATACGGGTATCTTTGCATTCAAATATTTTTTTCATGACCATGGATCAACTCATCTCCAATTTCACCCGCCAGCTTCGGGAAGCCATCGCGATAGCAAAGAAAGCCGAAATCAAACCCCACAGCTTTCCCATAATGAATATAGTGGTGACCGGGCTGGGCGGCTCGGGCATTGGCGGCAACCTGGTGCATGAATTTGTGAATGACGAACTCAGGATTCCCTTTGATGTGAACAAAGATTATTTTCTTCCCAACTATGTGAATAAGAACACGCTGGTGATTGCTTCCTCTTATTCCGGCAATACCGAGGAAACTCTGCAGGCTTTGGATATCGCACTGGGGAGAAAAGCGAAAATCGTGTGCATCAGCTCCGGGGGTAAAATGATTGAAACCTGCAAGCAGCATGGGTTGGACCACATCATCGTTCCGGGAGGCAACCCGCCTCGCGCCAGCCTCGGCTATTCGCTGGTGCAGCAGCTATTCGCATTGCATTATTTGCAACTGGTGCCTGACAAATTCGAACCGGAGCTTAACAGCGCCATCGAACTGCTGGATGCGGAAGAAAACGTTATCCGTGCTGAAGCGAAGAAAATTGCCGGACAACTGCACGGTAAAATACCCATCATCTATGTCACCACGCCCATGGCGTCAGTGGCGGTGCGCTTCAGGCAGCAGATCAACGAGAACTCGAAGATGCTGTGCTGGCATCACGTGATACCTGAGATGAACCATAATGAGCTGGTGGGCTGGCGCGTCAGGAGTGACGACTGGGCAGTAATATTTCTCAGAAATAACAACGATTACAGCCGCAACCGGCAGCGCATCGAAATCAATAAAGAAATTATTTCATCCTATTGCGATACGATTATCGAGATTTGGTCGAAAGGGAATTCGCATATTGAGCGGGCTCTTTACCTTATTCATCTGACTGATTGGGTTTCCTTCTATCTTGCCGAAATGAAAAAGATTGACGCTGTTGAGGTGAAAGTGATTGACCACCTGAAAAATTCACTGGCAAAGCAGCCTATGAATGCATGAAAGAAGTAATCTTCCAGGATATTGGATTGACGGATTACAAACAGGCATGGGATTATCAGGAAAACCTGTTCCGGCAAATCATATCAAAGAAGATTGAGCGCTGCAATTCTGAAAGCCGGCAGACGCCATCTCTTGAAGAGGTGGCCTCTGTGAAACCAACTCAGAACTATCTGATATTTTGCGAACATCCTCCTGTGGTGACGCTCGGCAAAAACGGCAAAGACAACAACTTGCTGATGAGCGAATCATGGCTGAAGCAGCGCGGCATTGATTTCTACCGCGTCAATCGTGGCGGTGACATCACCTTTCACGGTCCGGGGCAGATAGTGGGTTATCCTATTCTTAATCTTGATATGTTTTTCACCGATATTGGCAAATACATGCGCTTGCTGGAGGAAATGGTCATCAGAACATTGGATGAATATGGCGTCAGGGGAGAGCGCATTCCGAAAGTGACAGGCGTGTGGCTCGATGCCCATCAACCTGCCCGCGCCCGCAAGATCTGCGCCATGGGCATTCATTGCAGCCGCTGGGTAACCATGCATGGCTTCGCCCTGAACGTGAACACCGACCTGTCTTTTTTCAACTATATCATTCCCTGCGGCATTAATGACAAGCAGGTGACCTCGCTGGAAAAAGAACTAGGAACAAAAATGGAGATGAATGATGTTAAGCAAAAGCTGATGAACCACTTCCAGCAGCTTTTCTCTGCCCGGCTGATTGCTATGGACAATAAATTTTACCATGCGAATTGACATACTCACCATTTTTCCGGAAATGCTGGAAAGCCCTTTCAGCCATTCCATCCTGAAACGGGCGAAGCAAAAAAAGATTTTAGAAATTCATATTCACGATATCCGCGATTATACCACTTACAAGCATAAGCAAGTGGATGACTACCAGTATGGGGGAGGAGCAGGCATGGTGATGATGGTGGAGCCGATAGCCGCCTGCATCGGGAAATTGCAGGATGAGAGAAAATATGATGAGGTGATTTTCCTCACTCCCGATGGCGAGCACCTCAACCAACAATTGTGCAACAATCTTTCTCTCAAAAAAAATCTGCTGCTGCTGTGCGGTCATTATAAGGGAGTTGATCAACGCGCGCGCGATTTGTTCATTACAAGGGAAATCTCCATTGGTCCCTATGTGCTTTCCGGGGGCGAGTTGCCTGCGGCTGTTTTGGTAGATACCATCGGCAGGCTGATTCCCGGAGTGTTGAATGATGAAACCTCCGCCCTCTTTGATTCTTACCAGGATAATTTGCTGGCGCCTCCTGTTTACACCCGCCCTGAAGATTTCCGGGGGCATAAGGTGCCTGATGTTTTACTTTCAGGGCATGCCAAAAAGATTGATGAATGGCGGCATGAGGAGGCATTGAAAAAGACCAAAAAGAGACAACCAGGCTTGCTGAAGTGACCTTTGAATTAAACTTGTCTCATCTACCATGAATAACGGCAACTGGATTTCAGCTTGCGGCTATCTGCCGGTCCATATTCTATGCATTATAACAGTTTATATCCTGTTAAGGCTGCCTGGCATAACTGAACAAATTCCTAACAAAGAGAACCTGATGAATTGGGATGCAGGTTGGTACTATTCGATTTGTAAAGATGGATATTCTTACAGCGATTCCGGTCCAAGCAATTCCGGATTTTTCCCGTTGTTTCCCTGGTTATGGAAACTTTCAGGATTGAACTCGTTTGCAATCAGCGTAATCAACGCGCTCATCGCTGTGTTTGCCTCGGCAATATTGTTTCGGAGTTTTCACTTCGGCATGAGAGAAGCGTTGTTATCCTTATCAATTCCAAGCATGTTTTTTTTATTCATCCCCTACACGGAAAGTTTGTTTCTTCTGTTCAGCGTGCTGATTCTGGTCGGACTGAAAAAACATAACAAATTGCTGATAACAACCGGGCTTTTTTTATCGTCAATTACCAGACCTACAGCCATCTTCTTCATACCTTGTTTGATGGCAATGCATATCTTCTCAGTTTCCCGCAGCGAGTTTTCAATTAAAAGCTTGGTAAGGGAAAGTTTCCTGTATTCGTTGACTGTTCTGGCAGGGCTGGCGTTCGTATTTGCTTTTCAATATTGGGAAACAGGAGTTGCAATGGCATATTTCAAATCCCAAAGCCAGTTCTGGAACAAATCATTTACATTGCCCCGGCTTCCGTTTGGCACATGGGGCGGAAAAAAACTCATCTGGCTTGATGGCATGGCATTTCTTGCCGGTACGGCTGCATTGGCCATGTTGTGCAGGAAGTCATTGAAATGGGTGAAAGATATGGAAAAGTACAAAACGTGGAGCAGGGAAATTGCTTTTTCTGTGTGTTATTTGGCAATGACATTGCTAAGCATTGTCTTTTTCGATTCGGTAGCCAATGGAGTTACCACGTCCATACAAAGTATCAACAGGTATATGTTCGTATCGGCATTTTTTATGTTGTTTCTTGATTATATGCTTAAACAAATGCGCCTGGATAATAAGCAATTTGCATATCCGGTGGTCTTTGCGCTTTTCAACTGGCTTTTATTCGCGCCTTACCGGCACATACAGTACGCCATTGTCTTCTTATTGATGACCGCATACGTTATTCTGAATATGATGATTATGCGCTCGGAAAAATTTAGCCGGGCATGGATTGCTGTTTACCTCATAAATATTTTTTTGCAACTCTACCTCTTTGACCAATTCATGAAAGCGGAATGGGTGGGATGAACCGGGATTAAACTGTGAATAATCTTTCATCGGGCACAAGCACATTCAGCGCTTTCGGCAACACTTTTACATCCCAATCTTCCTTGAACCGGTTCAACTCTCCATCCACCTGAAGCACCCAGTATTTTTTATCTTCATTCTCTACCGTGCAAGTTGCTGATGAATAAATCTCATATTGCGGGATCCACTTTTGTCTTTTTATCAGAATCAAGATCGCATACACCGGCATGAGCCATCGCGTGAATTTCCTGACCACCACAATATCGAGCAATCCGTCATCTACATTTGCGTCCGGTGCAAGCCCCACACCGTAGCCGTATTGATTGGAATTGCAGATATTAAAAAAAGTAACCTCGCGTTCAATCGTCTGATTGTTCACATGCAGTTTGATTTTCGTGAAGTTTTTATAGGTGAATCCTCTCACAACCGCCACCGCATACGACAAAAATCCCCTCACCTTGTGATGCTCAAACCATTTCACAACGTGAACAGGAAAACCGATTCCCACATTGCTGAAAAAATATTTCCCGGGCGCATATTCGCCCACATCAATTTTTTGGACGTGAAATTTATTGATGACCTGCAATGCTCTCTTGGAATTTACCGCAATGCCCAAATGTCTTGCCAGACCATTGCCTGAACCAAAAGGGATAATTCCAAGAATAGCACCGGTGTTCACGAGGCTGCTTGCGATCTCATTGATGGATCCGTCTCCACCCACGGAGACCACCGCATGATAACCATTGTCCACCGCTTCTTTCGCCAATTCGGTGGCGTGACCGGCATATTGCGTGTAACTAATGGAATAGTCAAAATTGTTTTTGTCCAAATGTTTTTCGATGAGAAAAGGAAGCTGCTGCTTTTCCGATTTGCGGATGCCGGAGATGGGATTGATGATGAAGAGGATTCGCTTTTTCAGTGCGGCAAATTTAATAGTTCATACCGCCTTCAAACTCAGGTCAAGGCTTTTGTACGAATGTGTCAGCGCGCCCACCGAAATGAAATCAACTCCGGTTGCCGCATAATCCCTGACATTGTTCAAGGTGATTCCTCCTGATGCTTCCGTTTCAAAGCGGTGGTTGATGAGCTTGACGGCTTTCTTCATCTTCGGCAAATTGAAATTGTCGAGCATGATGCGGTGAACTTTTCCAACGGCAACCACCTCTTCCACTTGTCCGATGGAAGCCGTTTCAATCTCGATTCGCAAATCCAGATTATTTTTTTTCAGGTAATCATTCACCGCTGTTATCGCCTGTCGGATGCCGCCCGCGTAAGAGATATGATTATCTTTTATCATAATCATATCCCACAAGCCCATGCGATGATTTTCACCTCCACCGATGGTTACCGCCATCTTTTCAAATTGCCTGAACATTGGCGTGGTTTTCCGCGTGTCGAGGATTTTCGCTGGAAGACCTTCCACCGCTTTCACAAACTTTCCGGTCATCGTGGCGATGCCGCTCATGCGCTGCATGAAGTTTAACACTAATCTTTCAGCTTTCAGGATGGATTGCGCGCTGCCCTCCACCCGCAGAACAATGTCGCCTTTTCTGATGCGGCTTCCATCTTTAAAAAAATACTCAGTTTTCAAACCGGCATCCACCATCGCAAAAACATTTTTTGATACTTCGACACCGGCAATAATGCCATTCCCTTTGGCTATCAACTGAGCCTTGCTGGTCTTGTTCGGAGGAACGCAGGCAAGCGAAGTGTGGTCGCCTTCGCGGATGTCTTCTTCAATCGCAGCCTGAATGAAGCGGTCTATGTCCAAGGGCGGGGGTTAGTCGTTCTCGAAACGCAGCTCTTCGATGAAAGGAGTTGCGCCTTTCTGCTTCAGGTAAATGTAAGTGCGGAAAGTGCCCTTGTCGGTGATGAGCGTGCCGATGCCATACTGCGAACCTTGTCCCGATGTACCGTTGTGAATGATTTTGAAGGAAGCCGGTTTGTTCTTGGTGAAAAAATCCTTCAGCACCATCTCCGCCTGCGCCTTACTGTAGGTTTCCTCCTTCTCGAAAATGGTGATTTCAACGGTGTTGTCGAAGTACTTTGCCAGCTCCTTCGAGTTGCCTGTTTGAATAGCCAGCCCGATCCGGTCCAGTTCGTTGTTCAGAAAAACGAAAGAAGTCAGCAACGCTGCGATCGCTCCCGCTAAAACTGTTTTCATCTTTTCAATTTTGTTAATTAAAGTTAACCAAAATCATGCCATCAGCCTTCCATAACGACAGAAAGGTAAAATTATTTACTTCCCCTTCTGGTAATTTAGCCGATTCAAGCCTCACTCCCTGACACATCTCCGGAGAGAGGGAAATTTAAGTGATCTGCGAATAATGAGAAAATTCCCTGCGCTTTTTTTATCCATAATGCTGTTGTTAATTGCAGCCTGTCAAAAGGAGGAAACCGGAAAAGACAAGCTGCAATATTTTGACCTGACGGGGTTTATTGACGATGAGGTAAAAAAATTGTCGGCTCAAAATCCGGTGATTGAAAAAATGGTTTTCCTGAACGGGGAAACAGAACAAAAACGTGACACGGTTGGCAACTGGGAAAACGAATTGAACGCATTCAGGGAGGCGGATATCAATAAGAGGTCGTTTTTGGGCAAGTACCTTGCCGACAGTGTCTTTGAAGGCGGATTGCTTTCGGTGAAATATTCTGCCATGAACGAAAAATTCAGAACGAGGGAACTTGCCGTTCAATATGATTCAAACAGGAAGCCCATAAAAATTTCCGTTGCCGTTGCCGCGAGCAATGTATTGTATTCATCCCGCCATGACCTGGTCTATGAACCCGGCAAAGGATATTCAATTTCAGGGAAACAAATCATCCGCTTTTTGGAGCCGGATAGTTTTTATGTCGAAGCGAAAATTAAACAGTCATCCGGTGACTGAAGGCGTAATTCTGATAGAAATAAACAATCGTCTCAATCCCGATCAGGTAATTGAACACTCCGAAATGCTCGTTGGGTGAGTGGATTGCGTCAGAATCCAATCCGAAACCCATCAAAATAGATTTTAATCCGAGCACATCCTCAAACAAAGCGACTATCGGGATGCTGCCACCCGAGCGGGTTGGCAGCGGTTTTTTGCCAAAGCTCATTTCGTAAGCCTTCTCGGCAGCTTTGTAAGCGGCAGAATCTGTCGGCATCAATACAGGATTTCCACCATGATGCGGCTTCACGTTCACTTTCACCGAGGATGGCGCAATCGCGGTGAAATGCTTTGCAAACAACTCCGTGATTTTTTCGTGATTCTGATTCGGGACAAGGCGCATTGAAATTTTGGCAAATGCTTTTGATGGCAACACCGTTTTCGCCCCTTCGCCAATGTAACCGCCCCACATTCCGTTCACATCCAATGTTGGACGAACCGTAGTGTGTTCCATCGGGGTATAACCTTTCTCGCCATGCAGCGCAGCTACATCCAGATGCTTTTTGTAATCACTTTCGTCAAATGGAATCTCCGCCATTTGTTTGCGTTCTGCAGACGTCAATTCAATAACATCATCATAAAATCCGGGAATGGTGATGCGATTGTTTTTGTCTTTCAGCGAAGCAATCATCTCCGCAAGAATGTTTACGGGATTGCCCACCGCCCCGCCATACACGCCTGAATGCAGGTCGCGGTTGGGTCCCGTCACTTCGATTTCGTGATAGCTCAAACCGCGCAAGCCAATCGTAATGGAAGGAACATCATTCGCCACCATTGACGTATCAGAAATCAGGATAATGTCCGCCTTCAACCGCTCTTTATTTGCGTGTACAAAATCACCGAGATTCTCGGAGCCGACTTCTTCCTCGCCTTCAATCATGAATTTCACATTGCAGGGCAGTGCATTCAACTTCATCATTGTTTCAAATGCTTTCACGTGCATATACATCTGCCCTTTGTCGTCACACGCGCCACGCGCATAAATTTTTCCGTCTTTCAGCAGCGGTTCGAATGGCGGTGAATGCCACAAATCAAGCGGATCGGGCGGCTGAACATCATAGTGCCCGTAAACCAAAACGGTCGGCAATTCCGGATTGATGATTTTTTCTCCGTAAACGACCGGGTAGCCTTTCGTTGGACACAACTCCGCTTTCTCCGCTCCTGCTTTTATCAATTGTTCCTTCACCCATTCGCCTGCCCTCACAACATCCTTCGCAAAGCGTTTATCCGCGCTCACCGATGGAATTCTCAACGCTGCAAACAGTTCATCCAGAAAACGCTGCTTGTTTTGGGCGATGTAATCTTTGACTTCTTTCATTGGATTCTAAAATTGTGGTGCAAAGGAACTGAAAAATTTGAATACAGAAACCATAGAAGGCGAGAGAGGCACGAGCAGAGGGAAAGCCGGAAAATTATCTGTCCTGGCTAAATTTGTATTTTAGACAACCGGAAACGCAATGAAACTCAAAGTCATAGTACACGAAGATGAAAAGAAAGGGTATTGGGCTGAAGTGCCTTCCCTACCCGGATGCTTTACGCAAGCTGATACGATGGAAGAACTGATTCCCAATATTTATGAAGCAGTGGAAGGCTATCTGAAAGTGCGTGAAGAAGAAGATGACGCTTCGCGCAAACGCAGAAAAGGAAGCCGTAAGGAAAAATACAAGGTTCTCAAGATGGTGGTGTGATGAAATCCATCAGTGGAAAGAAACTCTGCAAAATTGTAGAGCGGAAAGGTTGGTTGTTAATGCGTATCAGCGGCAGTCACTACATTTACAAGAAGGAAGGAAAAGATGAATTGATTGTTATTCCGGTGCATAAAAATCAAGACTTGAAAGCGGGTTTGTTTGAGGAGCATTGTGAAGATTGCGGATATTGATGAAAATGAACTTTAGACGGAATTCTCCGTCACGTCTGCGTTTGCATTTTTCTCCATACCCCTCTGTGGGTTCCGCATTTTTATTTTACATTTATCACGCAAATCAATCCTGAATAAAACCTGTGATTAAGATCATCGAATGTCCGCGCGATGCCATGCAGGGGATCAAAGTATTCATCCCCACCGAATCAAAAATCGAGTACCTGAACGCATTGCTGAAAGTGGGTTTTGATACGATTGATGCCGGAAGCTTTGTGTCGCCCCGCTATGTGCCGCAGATGGTGGATACGCCTGAAGTGCTGGAAAAAATTGCATGGAAAAACTCTTCGACCAAACTATCGGTTATCGTGGCGAATGTGCGCGGAGCCATTGAAGCGAGCCGCTTCCCGCAAATTACTTATCTCGGTTATCCGTTTTCCATCTCGGAAACTTTTCAGCAGCGCAACACGAATTCCGACATGCAGAAGGCGCTGAAAACCGTTGCAGCAATCAGGGAATTAGCTGACCGGAAGGGAAAGGAGTTTGTCTGCTACCTCTCGATGGCATTCGGCAATCCCTATGGCGACCCGTGGAGCATTGAGATTGCGGAGAAGTGGATTGCCGAGGTGGACAAATTCAACGTGAAATACATCTCGTTCTCCGATACGATTGGCGTTGCTAAGCCCGATGTGATTGAATACTTCTTCGGGCATCTCACGAAAACATTCAGCCATATCGAATTCGGGGCGCACTTCCACACCACGCCAGACACGTGGCGCGAAAAAGTGGAAGCCGCTTACAATAACGGCTGCAAGCGTTTCGATGGCGCCATCAAAGGATTTGGCGGCTGCCCCATGGCGAAAGACGACCTCACCGGCAACATGCCCACGGAGAACTTAGTGGCGTATTTTGATGAGATGAAAGAGGATATTGACCTGAACAGGGAAAGCCTGCGGGAAGCGATGAAGGTGGCAGGGAGGGTGTTTCCGGGGTGAAAACCTATGAGTTGGATTACTCATATTGATAAACTTACCCGAAGCATTGAAGAAGTCGTCACAGGCAAAAACTTTGATACGGAAGTATTTGAACCCAAAAAGCTGACTTGAAATTTATCACCAAGGTAAACGGATGGAATTTTGACTGGCAAAGAGAATGGAGCACGCCATACAGGACAGCGTCTTCATATATTCTGTAATTTGTTAAATTGTTATCAGCACTATGAAAATCAAAATCCCAAATGACGTCCCGCAAAGAAGCAACCTGAGCGAAAATCAACGCAGATTGGAACTCGCTTTATTTCTCTACCAAAAAATATCTTCTCATTAGAGAGCGCGAGCAAGTTCGATGAAATGGATTCCTGCCAATTTCAGAAGAAACTGGGATAGAATAAAATTCCCTTGCATTATTCGATAAATGACTTTGAAGATGATGTAAGAACGCTGAACGAGCCGTGATAGTTGTCAGCGACACCTCTCCCGTCTGGGCGCTCATCGCCATTAACAGAACGGAGTTTTTACATTATATCTTTTGTTTCCTTTCGCTGGCGATGTCCAACATCACTCTGCTCATCTCGTTATTACCAATATCTAAAGCGGAAGCAACAACAGTTTTGCCACTCTTTTTCAAACTTTCTTCGTAGTTTAGTTGCCATGGAAAAACAAGACAGGCGCGAGTTCATCAGGATAGCCGGAAAAGCATTGCTGGTAACTTCCGGTGTTACCGTTTTTGGTTTGACATCTGCAAAGCCAAAAGCTGAAAATGAAGAAAACCGGGATGAGTATTTTTCTGACGGATATTATGATGACGGATACTATGATGACGGCTATTATGATGATGGTTACTACGATGACGGATATTATGATGACGGATATGCCACCGGGCTGAATCAGATTCCGAAAGATCCTTTGAGATTGGTGGTTGCGCCCAACCCGTCTGACGGCAACTTTGAACTGACGCTGAGCGCGCAAACTGCCGAACATTCCATTATTCTTATCAATGACCTGACCGGAAAAACGCTCGTGCGGAAAATCCATACGTTGCGGCAGGGCAGCAATCGCATTCAGTTTCAATCGGAAGCACTTCCAAAAGGAATGTATGAACTGAAAGTCATCACCGAAAGGGGCGAAGGAAGTCTGAGGCTGGTGATTGTGAAATAATGGTCGCTTATTAATAAATTCGAATGATGCTGGCGACTTTTCATAAAAACGGCAAACCGCTGCACTCGCAAAAGTTTTTTATCAAGCCGGAGTAGTAACTATCCGGTGTTAAATTTATACTCAGATTATCAGGGTTATGACTGCTCAACAGCTTAAATCGGAAATTCAAAAAACGCTTGACCTGCTGCCGGAAAACGCACTGCAGGATATTCTTGATTTCTTAAAAAGCCTTCATGGTAAAACTGCCAATCAAATTGAAATGTCTCAGCATTTGAAAAAAATATTGGCAGAAGATAAAGAATTGCTCGAAAAACTCGCGCAATGATTACCCTCAGGGAGGCATTGAATATTCACAGCATCCTTATTGACAGTTTTGGCGAAAAAAAAGGATTGCGCGACAAGGCAGCCCTCGAGGCAGCATTAAACAGACCTTACCAGACTTTTGAAAAACAGGATTTGTATCCTACGCCTGTCCATAAGGCGGCTGCGCTTCTTGAAAGCATAGTAATCAATCATCCATTCATTGACGGCAATAAGCGAATTGGTTACGTGCTGATGCGATTAACCTTGTTGCAATCGGGGATGGACATTGAAGCGGGGCAAGAGGAAAAATACAATTTTGTTATCAGCGTGGCAAAAGGAGAAATGAGCGCCTCTCAAATCACTGATTGGCTGCGTGAGCGGGTTAAGCCGAGCGCACCATAATTTCAATCATGTTTACAGCCGCTTTCCTGCACGATACCGACAGCAATTTTCTTGGCGGTGCGGAATTATCCAACAAGGCGATTCTCGATGCAAGCGAACAGTATGGCGTTCATGCCGTGTATGACAACCTCTGTGATTTCCGCAAAACGAAGCAACTGATTCATGAAAGCGATGTCGTAATCGTAAACAGCACCGAGCGGTGCAGCTATGAATTTTTGCTGATTGATTTTTTGGCGGAATGCGGCAAGCCATACATAAAATGGGAACACGACTATAATTTCTGCGCCAAGCGTCAGGCGCTCTGCTTTGTTGACCGCAAAGTAAAAAACTGCTGCGAAGGAGAGCGGTTCACCATGCACCGCAAACTGTTTGTACATGCAAAACTTTCCGTATTTGTTTCTCCGAAGCATTATCAACTGCACCAGGATATTTATGGCGAAGCGATTCAGCAATATTTCATTTTACCTTCACCCATTGCTGCTGCTAATATTCAGCCGCTTCCGAAAAAGAAAGACACGGTTTGCTTTATTGGAAATCTTACGGAACAAAAAGGCGGGGATAAACTGCTTGATTTTGCGCAACAGAACCAGCAGATGCAGGTGGAGGTGTTTGGCAATAACAAAACCAGTCGGGAACTTCCGGCAAATGTGCATTTAAAAGGCTACCAACAGAATGCCGAAGTTTTACACGCGCTTGCTGAGTCTGAATATTTTTTCTTTAAGCCGCAATGGTTTGAGCCGGGAGGCAGAGTAGCGGCTGAAGCATTTCTCGCAGGATGCAAAACCATCAGCAACGCAAACGTGGGTTTTCATTCTTTTCCGTTTTATCCCGCTTATCCCGATGAAGCGAGAGAAGCGATACGCCTTGCGCCACATCAATTTTGGGAGAAAGTGAAAGAAGCGCGTTTTCCCGGCATTAAACAGGAAAAACAACGATGGAAAAATGTATTGATATACAAAAGTTTTGGCGGCTTGGGAGATTTTCTGTTTGTCATTCCTGCGATCAATAAAATTGCTGCCGTCTCTGAAAAAATTTCCGTATGCACTCCGTTTGCGCTGCATGGCTTAATCCAAAAACAGTTGCCGCAATATGAAATTCATCCCGAGGATTTTATCCATAAAGCCAACCTCGCGGAGTATGATAAAATCATTGACCTCAGCAATTATCCTTCTTACCGGACTGTGGAGAGTCCGCACAAAATCTGGTTTCCGGCTTACCGCAGGCTGAAGCAACATGCGTTTAAACATTATTTAGATGGCGTTGCTGCGCTGCATCCTGAAATTGATAATTCATTTGAGCGGTTTCCCTATTTTAAATCCACTGTTGCACAGAAAGAGAAATATTTCACCGTGCATCCGGGAGCAGGCTTTGAGGCGAAGTATTGGCCCGCGAGGAAATATGGAAAGCTGATTTCAACATTGCTCGGATTGTTTGGCGACCTGCACTGCAAATTGATTCTTGGACCAAATGACCCGAAGCCGGAAGAGATCTTCGATAAGATTCCTGAGCATGTTTCCATTGCGAAAGGCAATCTGGAAATGATTGGCGATGTGCTTGCAGGTGCGTTGTTTCATGTGGGAAATGATTCAGGTATGACTCATCTTGCAGGAGCATTTAATACGCCTACCGTGACAATTCATGGTCCCACGGGCCCTGGAACATGGATGAGTTTTGCAGAACATAAGGAAGTGATTTGGGGCAAGCAGGGCGTGTGCAACACCCCGTGCAATTATGATGTGGCAATCAGTTGCGCGCACCGCATTTGTCTGAACTCCGTTACACCGCAACGTGTGCTGAAGCATGTGTTGAAGTTGTTGCAAAACATGCTGCCGGAACAGAAGCAATTCCGGTTCATTTTCAATCCGGAGGTTGTCGCTGAAAAATTGCAGGATTCATTTATTCTGAAAATAAATGAGAAGGAGTTGCTGGTTGAATTTTCAGAAGAGGCAGGGAAGAAAATGTTTGATGATTTGCTTGAAAACAAATTGAACAGCGTTGATTTTTCAGCATCGTTTGAACAGTTGCTCAATGTGCTGCTCGAAAATGAATTGCTGTTCAAAATTTCCGCGTTGCCCGATGGCGCTTCTAACAGCAGGGAAAAGAAAAAGCCTGTTGATGTAACGCTGGTGAGCCATGTGCTGAAGCGCGACAGCATCGGCAGGCATGGAATTTTATTCGCAAAAATGCTTGACGGAGCGTTTTCCATCAACGGCATTCCCACGCGCAATCCAAATCCTGATGATATTGAACCTGCTTTGTATCGAAAACTGACCAACAATGGCGCGCCCGGCAGACTCGCGCTGTTCACCGATGTGCTGTCGCACAATAATGGGTTTAACCCTTACAGGCGCATGCCGGAAGATGCGGAAATAAAAGTGTGCTACTCGATGTTTGAAAGCTCTGCGATTCCGGCAGAATGGGCAAGCATCATCAATAAGCATTTTGATGGCGCGTGGGTTCCAGATAAATGGTTGGTTGACGTTTACAAAAGCAGCGGAGTCCAAAAGCCTGTGAACGTGTTGCCGCTCGCCTGTGATTTGGAAAATTTTCTTGAACAGCCTCTGAAGCAGAAAGCCAATGAAGTATTTACGTTTGGAGTAAGTTCCGGAATCTGGATGCGGAAAAATGTGATTGGAGTAATTGAAGCGTTTCAACGAGCATTTCCATCGCAAAACGAAAAAGTGAAACTGCGTATCCATAGCCGCTGCGGTTTTCCTCCGGAGGCACGGAAAGTGCAGCAGGCAATAAATAGCGACAGCAGGATTGATTTTTTTATTCAACCGCTGTCAGATAATGATTATGCTGCATTTATGAAATCACTCGATGCATACGTATTGCTTTCGATGGGCGAAGGGTTTTCCGTTACCCCGCGCGAAGCGATGGCGCTGGGGCTTCCGGTGGTTCTTTCCGACAACACCGCGCACCGCACCATTTGCGAAAGCGGGCTTGCATATTCCGTTCCTGCTTTGATGGAAGTTCCCGGCTATTATGAAGCATTCGGAAAAGCGCACGGCAGCTTTTTTGCGCCTGATGTTGCAATCGCAGCACAACAGATGCGCGAAATATTTGAGAGCCGAAAGGAGATATACAACGATGCGCAACAACGGAGAGCATGGGCGGCACAGTACGACACTGCAAATTTGAAAGCGACATATATTGCAGAGGTGAAGAAAATCCTGGCAGGAGAAACTCAATGAACAGATGAACACCGTCAGCATCCTTTCCTGCGCGCGCGAGCCTTCCTATCTTGAGGAAACGCTGCGCAGCTTTCAGGAGCCGGACGTTGAGGTGGAGTTGTTTTATCAGAGAAAAAATCAGGTGGATGACGGAAGCGCTTCTGGCGGAATACCTGAGCTGCAACAGCGCTACGCCTGCGCGATTTCGCGCGTGTACGTCACCGAAAAAATGTATGACCATGTGCAACTCAATGGGCAATACAATTATGTAGAAACTTTATTGCATACAAAAGACGGATTGATTCTGGAAGATGATGTGCGCGTTTCAAAAAAGTTTATGCAGTATTTGAATGAAGTGGAAAAACTGGTTCCCGATGAAAAAAGCATCGTAACGCTTTATTCCTTGAAGCAATGGAGCAACAGCGGAAGGTTTGAATTAATCAAACTCGCAGCTTCTCATTTCCGCAATACACAGGCGATGCTCTATCCTGTGCCGGTGGCAAGGGCTTTCGGGCAACACATCCTCAATCACTTTGGAGCAGAGCCGTATGACCATGCGTTGGGAACATTCTGCCGCCAGCACGGAATAAAACTTTTTGCAGTGAATTATTCCTTAGTGCAGCACATCGGCAAAATAACAACAGGGCTTGGCTTTCATCATCAGTCAAGAAACTATGCGGATGATTTTTTATAGCTCACTGCCGCAGCCAGAGCGACTGTTTCCAACTCATCATCTCCCGGAATCCGGTTTCTTTTAAAAACAATTTGGCAAACCGCGTTTTACCACCGTTCGGGAAATCATTATCGTCAAGCAAGACAACCGCTTCATCCGGAAGTTTATCAAATGCAGCTTTGATTTCATTCAATTGATGCGATTGAGATGCCAGGAGTTGCGGTGACGTTTCACTCTCCTGCGAAGGACAGTCCATTGAATCCAGATAAAGCAAATCAATTTTCTGATTGAAACTTTTCAGGAATGAAACGGAATCGGTTACATGATAAGAGATGAAATCCTTGTATGCATGGGTTGCCTTCCGGCTGATTCTCATTGCTTCTGCGCTCGCATCCACCGTATGCAGGTTGCGATTATATCTCGCGCAAAAGCTGCCGAACACCAGCGTTGACAACCCGTCATGCAGGTTATTTTCCTTCCGCAATGTTCCCGTTTCCACCAGCATATTGCCGCCATGATTCAACAACTTGTCAAGCGCGAGATACATTGTAACAAACCGGTTGCTCTCCGTCAATATTCCGTGAAAATTCTGCTTGAACCAACTATCAAACCCCATGTGCATATCGCTGTTCACCGATTGATTAATTTCGTAAAAATTGCAGCCATGAGGGCGATTGAATTTAAAACAAAGCTGAAAGACCGTTCCAGCATTGACATTCCTGAAAAATATCGCGGCATCACCCGAAATAAAAATTTGCGGGTGTTGATATTGATAAATGAAGACGCCAGGGACGACAAAATGTGGAAACGGCTTACCTCGCAGGAATTTCTGAAAGGCTATTCTGAAAAGGATGCAATTTATGACAAGGATTGATTACCGCTTAGGCGAGGTTGCCCTGCTTCGCTTTCCGTTTACAGAAGGAAAAGGATATAAAAAAAGACCCGCGTTGATTTTAGCCGACACGCATGATGGAGATGTGATACTCTCAAGGATCACCGGGCAATTATATGATTCCGAATTTGATATTAAATTGACGGAATGGAAGAAAGCCGGGTTAATGCTGCCTTCCGTAATTCGCCTGCATAAAATTGTTGCCATCAGCGCTGATTTGATTGAGCGGAAAATGGGAATGCTGGCTGCCGGTGACCTGCTGAAGGTGAAGCAGAAAATCCAGAAGATTATTTCCGAACTTGACTAAAAATTAAATATGCTCGAAGTAAAAGTCCCCGTAGTAGGCGAATCCATCAAGGAGGTAACGATTGCCAACTGGCTCGTGAAAGACGGTGATGTGGTGGATATTGACCAGGCGCTTTGCGAAATTGATTCCGACAAAGCCACGTTTGAAGTGGCTGCGGAGAAAGCAGGCAGAGTTTCTATTGTCGCCAAGGCGGGCGACACTATTGCCATCGGTACGGTGATTGCAAAGATTGATACATCTGTTGCCGCGCCTGCAAAGAAAGAACCTGTTGCAGCAGCCGTGAAAGAAAAGGTGGAAGCGAAAGTTGAGAAAGCAACGGAGCCAATCGGCTCGAAAGAAGTTTCGTACGCGAAAGGTGTTCCCTCGCCTGCTGCGGCAAAACTTATGTCGGAAAATGATTTGAAAGGCGGCACGATGCTCGGCTCCGGCAAAGACGGCAGAATCACCAAAGAAGATGTGCTGAAAACGATTGCGCAGAAAGGACAAGGTAACGGTTCTTCTGCAATCAAACAAGGCACATTCAGTCGTGAATCACGCAAAGAGAAAATGTCAACGCTGCGCAAGACGATTGCAAAAAGATTGGTTGCCGCGAAAAACGATACCGCCATGCTCACCACGTTCAATGAAGTGGACATGAGCGCAATCATGAATATCCGCAATCAGTACAAAGACAAGTTCAAGGAAATTCATGGCGTTGGACTGGGCTTCATGTCGTTTTTCACAAAAGCGTGCTGCATCGCGTTGCAGGAATTTCCCGCGGTAAACGGCATCATCGAAGATGAAAACATCGTGTTCCATGATTATTGCGATATCGGCATTGCGGTTTCAACTCCGAGAGGATTGGTTGTGCCGGTGATGCGCAATGCCGAATCCTTGTCAATGGCTGAAATCGAAAAAGCCGTTCTTGATCTGGGCACTCGCGGGCGCGACAACAAACTCGCATTAGATGAAATGGCTGGAGGCACGTTCACCATCAGCAACGGTGGCGTGTTCGGTTCGCTGCTTTCCACACCGATTCTTAATGCACCGCAATCTGCCATTCTCGGAATGCACAAAATCGAAGAGCGTCCGATTGCGCTGAACGGACAAGTTGTAATCCGCCCGATGATGTACCTGGCGCTCTCCTACGACCACCGCATCATTGACGGCAAAGAGTCCGTCAGCTTTCTGGTGAAGGTGAAACAACTGCTCGAAAATCCCGGCTTCATGCTCACCGGTAGCGACCCGGTGAAGGCGGTGCTGGGGGTGTAACAAAATATCTGTTTGTGACAAAGGATGATTATATCAAATATTGGGTTGAAACGGCAAATCAGAACTGGGCTGCTGCGCAAGACCTTTTTGTCACAAAGCATTTTTTAGAAAGTTTGTTCCTTGCCCACCTGTCATTGGAAAAATTGTGCAAAGCCGCTTGGGTGAAAATGAACACCTCCAATCATCCTCCCCGCATTCATAATCTTGTTTATCTGCTGAAACAAACACCGGTTGAGATGGAAGACGAGCGGCTGGATTTTCTGCTCATGTTCAATGATTTTCAAATGGAAGGGAGATACCCGGATTACAGGCAAAAAGTTTACGAAATTTGCACGGAAGCCAATACGAAAACGCTTCTGGAAAACGCTGAAAAACAACGGACATGGTTACTCAGCAAGCTGCAATAAAAATAGTGCAGGATTTCACCAATGAAGTGAAATCAATGGGAGTGAATTTAAGAAAGGTGATTCTTTTCGGATCTTATGCGGCAAACCGGCAAAGCGAACATTCCGACATTGACGTTGCGCTGGTTGCAGATGATTTCAGCGGGGTGGGCTTCCTGGATATTCAGCGTTTTGTCAAAGCTCTCCGCAAAAATTACATCATTCAGCCTAAAACATTCTCTACAAGAGACTTTGAAGAGGGCGATGCTTTCGTGGATGAGGTAAAAAGAACAGGGATTGATATTCCGGTGTAAATCAAGTTATACCGAAACAACTCAGGTTTTCGAACAATTGAACTGTAGAATGTTCGGTATTAACCAACAGTACGTCTCTTTCCTTCGGAAATTCGACTACTCTTGGTATATCGGTTTTCAATGCAGCAACTGCTCGAAAATCCCGGCTTCATGCTTACCGGTGGCGACCCGGTGAGGGCGGTGCTGGGAGTATAGAGAGCGGTGAATAAGCAGGCCCTGCCTGCACTAAAATAAAAACTCATGTTTCGTTTAAATAAATCAGCCTTCAGGAAACAAACCTTTCAGGAAGCAGACCACACTAAAGATTTCTGGCTTTCAAAATCTGTTGATGAACGGCTGCAAGCCGCATTCTATCTGCAAAGTATAACCTATGGATTCAATCCTGCCGATCCGCCACGCATGAACAAAACGGTTTTCAGCAAACGAAAGCTTTCCGATGAAAGCAAGACTGCACGAAGATTTTAAAGACTTTTTCAGAGCGCTCAATAATCATGGGGTGAAGTATATGCTGGTAGGAGGCTATGCGGTTATCTATCATGGGTATAACCGTACAACCGGTGGTTTGGATGTTTGGGTGGAACAGACAGGCGAAAACTATAAATTGTTAATGAAGGCGTTCCGCGAGTTCGGATTACCGGCAGGCGCAATTGATGAAAAAACGTTTTTGAGCAGCGAAACGGATGTTTACACTTTCGGAATTCCACCTGTGTGCATTGAGATTATTACGGCAGTAAAAGGAATTCAATTCACGGATTCATTTTCACACGCAGCAAAAGTGATCTTTGACGATGTTCCTGTAAGCATGATTGACTTTCATGATTTGATTCGAAATAAGAAAGCAGTCGGGAGGAATAAAGATTTGGACGACATTGAACATATTAGCTGAACGCCAATTGTTCAGTTCCTCCATTACTTTAACGAGCAGGTCGTTGAACACTATGGAGGAGTTTGATGAATTCTATTTTTTGCTGAATACCTGATAAAGAGTCCTGAAAAAATGCCGGATTTACTTGTTGTGCATGACGAACCATTTCTCCAAGCACAGAAAGTTTTTGTTCGAGGCTCAAATTCCCCTTGTCCGGGTTTTGCCGGAAGAATTCATCAAGTTTCTGGTAAGATTCAAACATGCAGCAAAATCAGCAGTTCAAGGTTCGGCAGCACTGTTTATAATAACTGAACTCACTTTCAATGAAATTTATTAAACCCTTCATTCCGCTCACAAATCCGGAGAGTAACGTCAAAGAATTTACCATCGGTAAACAGGCTTTCGAGCTTGTACTGCATGGTCCCCGATGGTAAACCTTATCAAAACCTATGGCAGCCTTAATAAGGTGAATAAGGTCGGGTTGGGTCGCGAGGGCGCAGTTACTAAGGTTGAATGAATAAAGATGATAAGGTGATAAACTGAAATGGTATTGATATCAATGTTTCAGTTTCGGGTACGGATTTTTGCGATGAACCACACTTGTTTCCGGATAATAAAAAATTTTGTAACTTGGAATAACCCTTCACCCTTTAGATAAACAACCGACTCGCCATGAAACGCACTTTCCTTCTCCTTGCCATCGCATTATGCATTTGGCGCAGCCTTACCGCCCAAACCAACGTTAGCGGTTACATCCTTTCCAACACCACCTGGACTGTTGCGAACTCGCCTTACATTGTTACCGGAAATATCCTCGTGAATAATGGCGTAACGCTCACCATCGAGCCGGGCGTTGTGGTGAAGTTTGATACCACCAAAACATTGCAGGTGGATGGTGAATTGATTGCCATCGGCACTGCACAAAACCGGATTACTTTTACTGCAAACGATGCAACCCCGGCAAAGGGCAGTTGGGGCAGGATTCAGTTCTCGGATAATTCAACGGATGCGGTATTTGACACGCTGGGGAATTATGTTTCGGGAAGCATTTTCAAGTATTGTGACATCAGGTACGGGGGCGGTGTGCCGGGTGATGCTACCGTATATTGCGATACATCATCTCCTTATTTTTCGCATTGCCGGATATCCAACTGCCTGAAGCAAGCTGTTTATTTCACTCAGGCGGGAGGCAAAGTGGATTCTTCATCAATAAGAGATTGCGTTGGAACTGCCCTGCATTTCAATTCTCCTATCGCTTCTGACTTAATTGTGAAGAATGATACCTTTGAATTTAATGGGGGTGGAATTGGATATGGCGGCTCCGGCTCTTTAGCAAATGTCACTATAGAGAACTGTCTTTTTAGCAATTCCGATTCTGCAATAAGTGTACAAAGTACGCTCAGTTCGATTATTACTGATAATGTATTCACTGCAAACACGTATGCGATAAGAGGAGATTTAGGAGCAAATGCGACCATCTCAAATAATGTATTCACCGCACATACAAGTAGCGTGATAGGCTCTTGCAGCCCTTGGGGATTTATTAGCGGGGGGGATGTTAACATCACAAACAACTACTTCGAAAATAATATGGGTGTTATTTCTATGCAGGCAAACACTTTTGTTGTAATACAGGACAATACTTTCAAGAACAACCGTTTTCATAGTTCTAATGGTTCTTTATGCTATAGTTCAGGCGGAAGTAATTTATTAAATATATACGGGCATGGGGTGATAATAAATAATGTTTTTGAGGGGAATACTTCTGCCTATGGTGGGTACTTGTTGCAGCTTTATGTACAGTTAGAAATCACTGGCAACGTTTTTAAAAACAATTCACCCGTAACCATTGATTGTGGGAGTAAACCCAATATTTGCAGCAATAAGTTTCTAAACAATTCGGGGTCCGTAATCAACTCTAATCCGTCATACAGAAGCACTGGTGCTAATTCATATATCCATGGCAATGAGTTTCTTTATAATTCAGGCATTGGAGCAACAATTTCCATAGTAAGCAATTTTCCCTATTATGTAAATGATTATGCCATTATTAACAGAAACGAGTTTCAGGGCGATTCAACTGCAGGCGATCCTATTATTTCCATAATAGGTTGCACAGCAACAGTCTCCAACAACAGGTTTTTGAACAATCCGAATTCAGGTTACCCTGTTATTTCTGTTTCCAACAGTAATTCCAATATTCATAATAATGATTTTCTTGGCAATACCGGGGTAAGCTGTCTTCGCATCAGTGGCACCACGCAGCCTGTGGTTACGCAGAATAATTTTGTAAACCCTGGGGTTCAATATGAAATAGAAAACTTGATTCCGTTCGGACCTGGAGCCAATATCAACGTGTCTGATAATTACTGGGGCACTACCAACACAACGCACATAGACTCCGTTATCAAAGATTATTTTGATGACTCGAATCTGTCTGTTGCACTCTATCCCCCGGTGCTAACCTCGCCTGCATTCGTGGATACAAATGCTTCCTGTACAAGCACTGTCTGTGCATTATCAGTGAGCGGCAGTGTGGTGAATGTTTCCTGCTTTGGCGGCACCAACGGCTCTATAAATATTACTGTTTCAAACGGAACATCCCCTTATACCTACGTGTGGAGTTCAGGCGCATCCTCCAACCTTACAAACGGCAATTATACCGTAACCGTGATTGACGCCAATTTCTGCTCCGCCACAAAATCATTCGTCATTTCTCAACCTGCTTCACCCGTTGCGGTGGTGAGTGCCGTAATTACCAACGCCAACTGCAACTCCGGTGGCTCCATTAACATTGCAGCCAGCGGAGGCGCCAGCCCCTACACCTACAACTGGGGCAGCGGACTCACCACGGAAGACCGCACCGGCTTGAATCCGGGTAATTATTCCGTTACGGTAAGAGACAACTACAACTGTTCGGTTACACAATCCTTCACGGTAGGGCAGGATGCGGGTCCTTACATCAGCGGACTGGCAACCAACACAAGCTGCAATAACAGTTGTGACGGAGCCATCAACCTCTCCATCACCGGAGCTGCGCCCTTCACGTACGACTGGGGAACAGGCTTCGGAACCACTGAAGACACCAGCGGGCTTTGCGCAGGAACCTACAACGTAACCGTTGCCGACTCCAACAACTGTGGCATCGCTGCATCATTCCCTATCGCCTCGCCTGCTGCATTAAGCGCAACGGCAACCATTACAGCAAGCGTAAGCTGCTCCGGTTACAGCGATGGCGCGGCAACGGCTGCCACCACAGGAGGAACACCGCCTTACAGTTTCCTGTGGAGTGACGGACAAACGGCTGATACCGCAACATCGCTTTCCGCTGGAGTTTATGCTGTAACTGTTACTGATTCATTGGGATGCACGGCTGTTGCTTCCGTTACCGTTGCTGATGGCAACAATGTATTTGCCGGAGCGATTGGAGGTCCGACCGCTGCTTCAATTAATCAAACCGCCACCTACATCGTGAGCGCGAATGTGAATTACAGCTACTCATGGAGCGTACTGAATGGCGCCATCCTCTCCGGTCACGGCTCGAATAGTATTGAGGTAGCGTGGACTGTAGCAGGCACAGGCTTGGTTGAATTAATCGCCAGCGAACAGGGCTGTGCTGACACGGTTTCAAAATCGGTAACGGTGGTTGACACGACACAGAACTGCTCCGCGCTGTTTTATCTCTATCCCGATACCATTCCGCACTCGTATTTTGCGGTGAATACCGCTTCGGGAATTGCTCCGCTGTATTATTCATGGAACTGGGGCGATGGCAGCGCAAATGATACAGCCGCTTACCCATCGCACACCTACACTGCGGCAGGGTTTTACACCATCTGTCTCTCCATCAGCGATTCGTCAGGATGCAGCGATACATACTGCAATCCATACTTTTTATTAAAATCAGAGGACGAAAGCAGCGCGATGATTCATGTGAATGTGGTGGCGCCTACGTTTACGAGTTTGCACGGTACTGTTCAGGAAAATTTCACGCTCTATCCCAATCCTACCACCGGAACCGTAACGCTGAAGGGTTCAAACATCCGCGGCTCAGCAGTCTGCACCTTGCTCGATGCGATGGGAAAACAACTTATCCGGAAATATTTTGCGAACGGTGTTTTAGCAGCCGGAGTACCGCTTGATTTGTCAGCATTGCATGCAGGGCTTTATTTCCTGAAAATTCAAACCGGCAATGGCAGCCGCATTTTGAAAGTGGTGAAGGAATAATTTTTTTAATTTAAAGTTTAAAATTTTTCAACCTTAGACTTTCAACCTTGAACATCAAACATACGGTCATGAAAACAAACCCCCAACTGTGGATGATAGCCTGCATGACGGCTATCACACATGTAACTATTGCCCAAACAAACGTCAGCGGGTACATCCTTTCCAACACCACCTGGACGGCCGCAGGTTCGCCCTACATCGTTACCGGAAATATCTTAGTGAATAGTGGCGTAACGCTTACCATCGAGCCGGGCGTGACGGTGAAGTTTGACACTACCAAGTCATTGCAGATAGATGGCGAATTGGTTGCCATTGGTAACGCGCAAAGCAGAATCACGTTTACCACGACTGATACCACTCCCGCAAGAGGCAGTTGGGGAAGGATTCAGTTTTCGCCCAACTCAACCGATGCCGTGTTTGATACTGCCGGAAATTACGTTTCGGGAAGCATCCTGAAATATTGCGACATCCGCTACGGTGGCGGTGTGCCGGGTGATGTAACGGTGTATTGCGATACGGCTGCGCCTTATTTCAGCAATTGCAGAGTGTCCGACTGCCTGATGGATGGTATTCGTATTGTTATGGCTGCCGGAAAAGTTGATTCTTCTTCATTCAGAAATTGTACCGGAACAGCTCTCGATATCTCCGATACTGCTTCTCTTAATTTAATATTGAAGAATGACACCTGCGACAACACCGCAGCAGGAATCTCTTGCAGTGGTACCGGCAACCGTACCATTCAGGATTGCATTTTTCTAAATTCCGGTGACGCTTTAAATACAATAGGCGGCAACCTCACTCTCATTCAGGGTTGCATCTTTTCGAATTCCATTACTGCTCTATTTGCAAGCGATGTAATCAGTGTAAATGTACAGGGTTGCAGTTTTATGAGTTCGGTTACCGCTTTAAACGTGTTATCCGTAGGAATTATTATCTCCAATAATGCATTTACATCAAACACAGACGCAATAAAAGGATATGTTTCCAATGCTACTATTTCAAATAATATATTCACGGGACAAACCCGCAGCGTGATAGGAGATTTCGATTGTACTTACAGCGGATGTGGAGGCTCTTCCCGGTATCCATCTTCTTCATTTAGATCC
>CAZCXH010000058.1:0-26450 GCA_964502525.1 uncultured Chitinophagaceae bacterium | reverse complement strand
CCTTCCGCGCTGGCGTTGGTTTCCTTCATGCGCTGATGGAAGCGATGGCTTGCGGGGAGAGCACCCTACGGATGCTGGCATTTTAAATCCACCTGCTTTGCAGGTGGTGGTTTAATTTGTTGGTTCATCGTAAAAATGCGCATCTGACCATATAATTCGTTTTTATATATAACAGCGCGTTGATGACGCGGGTTGCGCGGATAATCGCTGATTGATTGTTTGTATCAATAAACGCGTAGTTTTTCAGGTTTCAAAACCCAATGCTGACAATATGTCCACAAGTGATAGGTTTAATGTCTCTTTTCTGTCAATTTGCTTATTCCGAACTCAGTTGATAATCACAGATTTTCGTCCGTGTAAATCATATTTATCAGCGTCATCTGCGTTCTATTCCTGATTTTAAACAGTCTCTAAGACTTTAAGCTCTGCTTGTACCGGGCAATCTTCTCCATCACCCGGTAACCAGCCGCCTCACGATGGACTTTTTCGGGAGTGGTAGTAAACATATCTTCATCTTCGAGGTTGAATGCGTGGATGTCGGATGTTTTCACCACCCAGATGTTCACACACTTCTTTCTCCGCGCATACTGTTCCTTGGCGAAAATCAGGGCGAGCTCGTGATTGGGCGCATGCACCGAACCGACATGCTCGTGATGCTTTCCGCGCTTCTCCTGGTGGAACACCTCGTAAGTCTGCCAGTTCTCGTGTTCGTTGACAGGCTCTATTTTTTCGGGAGTTTGGATGCGGTTTATTCGGGGGTCGAGGGATGGCATGTTTAAGTTTACGGTTTACACGTTTACCCGTTTGCGGTCAGGTTTACTGAAAACCGTAAACGGTAAACTTTTATGATAAAGGCATTAAATATCTTTCAGAAGGATTCAACAACGCTCTCCTCACCCACCTGCCGTGCTCTTCCGCCCATCTGCGAACGGCAAGCCGTTCTTTGTTGCAAGGACCATTTCCGTTAATCACCTGGAAAAATTCATCCCAGTTTGGATCAGAAAATTCCCAATTGCCGGTTTTGGAATTCTTGCGGAGATTTTTATCGGGGAAGGAGATTCCCACTTCCTGCACCTTCGGCACATAAGTGTCCAGAAATTGGTTGCGCATGTTATCGTTCGTATCCATCTTCACTTTCCAGCGCATGAGTTGCTCGGTGTGAACAGAGACTTTGTCTGGAGGACCAAAGAAGTGAATGATCGGACGGTACCAGCGGTTCACGGCATCCTGCAGCATGTCGCGCTGCTTTGGGGTTCCGGTGGCGAGATAGACAAACGCCTCGTGCCCTTGCTTCAAATGAAATGATTCTTCATAACATATTCTTTCCAACGCGCGGCAATAGGGACCGTACGAGCCTTTTGCATTGGCAAGCTGGTTGACAATGGCTGCGGCATCAATCAGAAATCCGATCACCGTCACATCAGCCCACGTTTTAGCAGGATAGTTGAATACATTGGAATATTTCGACTTTCCGGTAATCAAATCATTAATCATCTGTTCGCGCGATTTGCCGAGCGTTTCAGCGGCATTATAAAGCAGATGCCCATGACCGACTTCATCTTGCACCTTGGCAATCAATGCCAGCTTGCGCTTCAGGCTTGGCGCGCGCGTGATCCAGGTTCCTTCCGGAAGCGCACCGATGATTTCAGAATGGGCGTGCTGCTCGATCATGCGGATAAGCTGCTTGCGGTATTCAGCAGGCATCCAGTCATGCGGCTCTATTTTTTCACCCGCATCAATCTTTGCCTGAAACTCCGCAAGTTTCCCGGGGTCCTCCTGACTCGCAGGCTTTTTACCCTTAGGTTCTTCAGTGATGGAAAGGTTGCCGTACATAATTTGTCGTTTTTGGTTGATAGACAGACCTGACAGGTTTCACAAACCTGTCAGGTCTCGCACTCGTAGTCGTGCGCAGTTGAATTATTTTATTATCAATCCCTTCAAAACAAATTCGCTCATTTTTTCCCCCATCTCATCCGGTGAAACTTTCCCGCTTGGTCTATACCATTCGTGAATACCGTTCATCAGGGAGAACAGCAATCGTGCCGTGAAGTTCACATCAGTCATCCTGAAGTCACCGCTTGCGACTCCTTCCCGGATGACTTCATGAAATCCTTTCTCATAACGTTCGCGCAATTTGATAAATCCTTTCAAATCAGTTTCCTTCATGAAACTCCATTCAATGAAAAAAACAGTTGCCGCATCGAGGTTGCGCATGATAACGCCAATATGCCCGGAAATCAGTCGCTTCAACTTCTCCACCGGATTCGATACTGAATTTAAAACTGGCTCCTGAACTTCGAAAAACTCATCGGCAATGCAAAAACAGATATGCTTCAGAATGTCATCTTTGGACCTGAAATGACTGTAAATGCTGGCAGGCTCCACTCCCACTTCGCTTGCAATTTCGCGCATGGAGGCTGCTGCGTAACCGCGTTCCCGAAACATCTTCTGCGCCACGGCCACTATCTGATCCTTCGTTTTAAATATTGAAACAGTCATTAAACTAACAAGCGTTAGCTAAGTTAGATTTTTGCGGCAAATTTTTCAATGGCACGGCAGGGATGTGACAAAAATCACCAATCGCATCCCGGATATTTCATCTCTTTGCTTTATGAACGTTATCGCTGCAACGAAGGTTAAAGGAGTAAAAAAACTTTGTTGAAATGAAATTTCAGGAATTAATCAACTCCAATACGCCCGTGCTGGTTGACTTTCATGCGGAATGGTGCGGGCCATGCAAGACGATGGCGCCCATCCTCGAAGAAATAAAGGAGGAACTGGGCGACAGCATCAGAATCGTGAAGGTTAACGTTGACAAAAACACCCAAGCAGCCGTCCACTATGGCGTTCGCGGTGTGCCTACGATGATCTTGTTTAAAAACGGACAGATTCTGTGGAGGGAAGCCGGTGTGATGCCGAAACAGGAGATACTCAACGTGATTCAACAACATTCATCATAAAAACCAAAAACATGCAAGCAATTTCCGACCCTAAAACAAGCTACCTGCTGGAAGCAGGACTTGATGTATTACACGCTGAAACCAAAGAATGGCAAGGCGAACTGGAATTAATGACCAGCGAGATCAGATTTTACACGAAGCTGCTGAAGTCGAAGGTGATCAAGCTCGAAAAGGAAAAACAGTGGGAGCGCCTGCTGGAAAACATGGGCAAATTGAGTCAGGCTGTCACCAGCGAATTGGAGCAGGACGTCAGGTCGCATGAGAAGGAACTGGCGCAATTACTTGGCAACAAGAGCAGCGATGATGCGCGATACCGTTCGCAACATACACAATTGCGGAAAAAAGTGGACCAGTTGAGAGAGGATGTCAGAACAGAAAAAATGCTGATGTTCAGATTTTTGGAAGGAAAGGTTTAGGGCAAAAAATTAAGAAGGCGCCCCTGCCAGTGCGTCTTCTCTGCCGCAGGAAAAAAACATAGTGCAGGTGTATGCCATTTCAGTATAAGTTGGTTTCGCCCCTGTTTCCATAGATGCTATAGGTCTTTACGTTAAGATAACTGCGAATGATACCGTATTGATAATTTTCTTCAATATGCTCCTGAACCGATGGCTGGCTCGAAATTATCATATCTCCCGGCAACAGCCTGTGCCAGTCCTTGATGCCTACGTTCTGTCCTTTGTTATTCAGCATGTCAATGTAAAACAGCAGATGGGCGTTGTATCCGTCATAACACAAGTAGTGATCTTTAAGGGAAAGCTGACCGCCTGCCGCCCACTTCAGGAAATAACTGATATTGTAAAATTTTTTTTCCAGGCTGATTTCCTGCGACACTTTTTTAATGATTCTTTCATACGGGTGCAGGAAAATCATGAACAACAATACGAACGGGACGATATTGAATCTGAATTGCTCTTTAACCTCTTTCAATTCCTTCAGATAGCCGAAAAGCCAAAACACAGGAATTGCGGTGAGCAGCGCAAGCATCGGGAACAATGGCATCTGATACCATTCAAGTTTGGTTGTCGAGAAGGATATAATGAGCCAGTAAACTAAAATTGCCAGCGCGCTGAAAAGCGCTATTTGCCGGAAACCATCATTCTTAATGCAGAGGGCTATTGCAATTCCACATGGAACGAGCCAATACCAGGTTGCATAACTGTAATCAATTAACCGGATGAAGTAAAAGATAAAATCCCGCTGGTGGTCCGCCCGGGGAGTGAAATAATTCGTCACACCCGCAATGGCGTAAATGTATCCGGGGTTATGGCGCTCCCGCAGCGCGTAATATCCCAGCATTAAGCCAAGGCACAGCAGCAGGTCTATCCAAAACCATTTGCTTTTGATTAATTCGGAAACATTTTTGCGCGCCAGGAAATAAATTCCAATGGCAGGAATGAATAATAATCCCTGAACATTCTTTGTAAAGACAGCAAGAGCCACCCCTGCGAAGAAGAAATGAAGATATTTTCCTTCGCCCTTTTCCATGAACAGAAAGAAGGAAAGCAGGTAAAGGGTTGTAAATAAGGTGAACAGCGCGTCATAATCGCCAGTTCGCGCGGCATGAATGTCCACATAGCCGAAAGCCGTGATAAGAATAAGGGAGGCGATCAGCCCAAACCAATAGCTCTGAATGTATCTGATGGAGAAACACATCAGCAGCACAGTCGTCAGCAAGCCGGCAAGCGCGGATGGCAGCCTTACTGCAAATTCATTAAATCCGAAGAGTTTGATGCAGATTACCTGCAGCCATGCCATGAGAGGAGGCTTGATATTCCACGAATCAGGTTTCCCTTCGTAATAAGGGACAAAGTAGTTGCCGTTTTTATGCATCTCATAGGCATTAATGGCGTAACGCGCCTCGTCCCAAAGATGGATTGCAGGAGTGTGCAATTCAAGGAAAAGAGGAGGTGAAACAAGCGCAAGGAACAGTATAACTTTCAGCGCAGACATCACCCTCCTTCGGGTATTTAAACCCATTAGCAGTTTAATCTATGCCGCGATAATACCGGGTTGTTTGTCAAACGCGCATCTATCGCGGAGCGCCATTCTTGCCGTTCAGCAGCGTCAGCGTTTCTTCCGGATTTTCCACTTCGATGAAGAGGTTCTTGTACCTTTCATCTTTCAACTCCACTACAATGGCGTTGCGTTCTTTAACAATGTCCCAGAAGTTTTTTGTTCCCCGTTTGTAATAGGTTCCGGCAGTGATTACGAAAGGCACGAAAGTGCCGGGCAGGCGCAACCCTTTCCACAGCGGAATGGCCCTGCGGTCGTTGTGCGCTTTGACAATATGCTCTTTGGGCACTTTAATCGTGTCTTTAAAGCTCCAGAGCTTATGCATTCCCTGCACATTGAAAATGAAATGTTCGTCTGTTGCAGTTACTTTTACCATAAGAAATTTTTTTTTAAGAGGCAAAAGCTACGCCATTATATCGGAATCCAAAAAAGCATCTGTTTTCTATCAACATTTAGTGAACATTTTCAGGGTTGATGGATTGTCTGAGTTAGCAAAAACCAATACGAAAGAGTTGCAGTTTGCATTACCTGAGTTCAGATCAGAAAAAAAAAGAAGTGGGGAAGTGTTATGCAATGGGCTAATTTTGATTAACATTTTCTGATAGCGCGAACCACCGGCCCGCTCCGGGGTTGCAAGTCAAAAACAGTTGTCAAATCAACCGTAAACTAATTTTTCTATCTTCGCAAAAGTTGAAAATTCCAAAAGCCGGAATGATTGATGCGCAGCCGTCATTTGCATTTTATCGCTTCAGCAGTAATTACAGTAATTATCAATGTCCATTAAACGACCAATCAAGCAGCCTACATTAAAAAAGAAGAGGGACGTCACATTCAAACTTGATCCGCTGAATGTTGTTTATGGTGTCGGTGCGGCTGTAGTTATATTTGGTTTGGTCGCAAAATACCTGTTGTTCTCGTGGGCGAATACTTTCCTTATCATCGGGCTGACAGTGGAAGCTATCGTGTTTATCGTTTCTGCTTTTGAAATGAGAAAGGTGGAGAAGGATTACAAATGGGAGAAGTTGTTTCCGCAATTGCTGCGCGAGGACGAGTCGCCAATAGAGCGGCTCGAGCAACTGGTGGAGAAGGCAAACCTCGATCCGGTGATTATTGAAAAACTGACCCGCAGCGTGGAATTGCTTGAGCAGAACATCACCAAGATGAGCGAAGTATCCAATACCGCTCAGTTTACCGAGCATATTGAACGCATGAAGCAGGCATCGGAAACGTTTGAAGATGAAGTCATCAGACTTAATAAAAGCATAGCGGAGATGAATGCCTACTATGAAAAGATGCTGAATGTATTCGGGGGTGACAATAATGCAAGGAGATAGTTTTTAGGTTAATGTTAACTTGCTAATCGGTCAATCTGAACGACCGGTAAACGAATAAACCAGGCATGCGTGGAGCCAATCCATTAAGGCAAAAGCTTATCAACTTCCTCTATCTCGTGCTGATCGGGATGATTGTGCTCAATATGCCGGTGGAGTTCATCGAGGCATTTACCGATCTGAACCGCACTCTTGAGCGCGCCAATTACCGGCTTGATCAGCGAAACCGGAAAGCCATGGACCATGTGCAGCAGTTTACAAGAGCCGACACGCTGCGGTTTGCCAGGATATACAGAAAGATCATAACGGCAAAAGCTATCAGCGACAGCGCTGTTGCGTATCTCGATTCGATTAAAACCGATCTCATCGCCCGGGGAGGCGGTTTTGGCCCCTACAAACATTTGGATAAAGCCATTGATGCTTCCATTCCTACGCGGATGTTCATTAACAATGGTGTAGCCACAGAAACTAAAAAAGTGCTGGTGGAAACAAAAGGCGAACTGATGCAACTGCTTGGCCCGGATGAGCAGGAACTGCTGGACACGGTGCTGGTTACAACAGAAACGGTAACCAAAGCAACAGGGTTGAACTACAAATGGGAGAAATACTATTTCGACAACGTGCCATTGGGCGCTGTGGTGGCTTTGCTTACAAAATTTCAGAATGACGTCAGGCTTGCGGAATCGCTGGTGATCAACAAATTTTATGAACAAGCCGAAGGAGGCATCAGTTTTGTGGTTTCGGACATTCTTCCAACCATGAGAGAGTTGAACATGGATACGGTTTTTGTGGAGAGGGTAGAATCGCAAATGGAATTGTTTGACCTTGGGGAAGAGGCTAATGTGAAGATTACCGTGCCGGGACAAACGGAAGAAGAGCTGAAACAAGCGGTAATCTACACTTATGATGAAAAAGGAATGATCATTGACAGTTTCATCTTCAAAGAGGGGGTAGGCGAGATCAATCTTCCAACCGATCAGATAGGCGAGTTTAAAATTAAAGGGGTGGTGAAATACCGTTATCCGGATGAGGGGAGTGGCGAAGCGGAAGCTCAGGAAGAGCAGGAGGAGCAAGTGCTCGAATCAAAGGCGAAGGAACATTCATTTGAATTGGAATATACTGTGGTGAATCCCAAACCGATGATCAGCCACAGGGATTTTGACATTCTTTATGCCGGAATCAACAACCCGATCAATGTTTTTCATCCTGAATTTTCTCCGGAGAATTATAACGTATCCATCAGCCAGGGTAAAATAATCTATGACGGGAAGCAATTCTATGCCAAGGTTTACAGGCCCGGCTATGTCATGGTTACTCTCTCAGTGCCATCCCAGGAAGGCGGATTCAAAAAAGTTGCCGAGCAGCAGTTTAAGGTGGAGGACCTGCCCCGCCCAAGGGCGAAGCTCTACAATTCTTATGGAGGACAAATGCCCGTCAGTGTTTTCAAAAAACAACGGGAACTCACCGCAGATGTGCAGGGGCTGATCATTGACGAAAGGTTTCGGGTGATGGAATATACCTTGACTTATGTGAACCAGAAAGGGCTGGGAATATTCAAGGAAAATGTCAACGGTTCCTACTTTACGGCAAAATCTATGGAATTGATTAACTTAGCTGAACCCGGGGATATTTTCATTTTTGAGAACATCAAGATTAAAGGGCCGGACGGTAAAAACGTTGATGCCGAGCCGGTGGCTTTTACTATAATTTAGAAATTCAGCAAGCCTTTGCCAGCACAGTTTTATTGATACTAACTGCTATCACCAATTTCTAAATGATAACTCACTGAATGCGGAGTACTTGCTTTAAGATACTTGCTTGGGTTGCTTCACTGGGGGTGTTGCAAACGGAGATTGCCTTTGGCCAAAAGCAGGAAAATGCGCAGCCACAAGGGCGCGATACTGTTTTTCTTGAAGGTTTTATCAATGCGGACCAATCTCTTTCACCGGGCAAGGTCTATGCTCTGAAGCATAATGTGAAAGTAGTGAATAACGCCACCCTTACGGTGCCCGGTAAAACAACTTTAGTTCTTGATTTTGGAGTATCCATCGTTGCCGAAGGGGGATTGAACTTTAATGGAAGTCCCGGTTCATGGATTGAAGTCAAAAGCAAAGACCCCGCAAGCCCCGGCAAGGGTATTCTTGTCAGGGGCGCAGATGGCAAAGACATTAACATACAGTACACGAGGTTCAGCCAGGTGGAAGAGCCGCTGAAATTTGATACCGACTGGTACCGCGAAAAAGTGCGCGTGGAAAACAACATCTTCACCGGAATCTTTACGGGCGAACCTGTAATATATATAGTCAATCCGAGCAACATGATGCAGGGGAAGACCACCTCATTCAGCTTCTCGAAGAACAGCTATATCAGCAACTGGGGATCCATCTTCATTGACAATCTGCAGAGCAACATCATGGACCTGCAGTTCACCGACAACCTTCTGACCAATAACGTAGTGTATGCTATCAACCAGGGCGATCCGTCCAAAGCGCTCATATACGGATTGTTTGATGATGAAAAAAGCAAATACCATGTAAAGTTTTCAGGCAATTCCATTTTCGGCAACTACCAGATCAACTCGTCAGCCGACACCATCATCCGCGAAGTTGGGATTGGCATCCAGGGAACAGGCGAGTCGCTCGACATTCCTAATAACTTCTTCCGCTCGTCCGATCCCAATTATGTTTCCTCCACCTTCGATCATTTTTATCAAAACAGCAATTTGCCCCTGCTGAAGGTTGCCCCGGTTGCCGCAAGCCCAAGCGCTTCCGTTCATCCTCATATTTGGAAGGTTAACCTTAATGGCCAAGACATCATAAACTATTCAACCATTCCCGCGTCAGCCAGCCGTGACGCAATGTTTGAAGTTTATTTCAACAAACCTGTTGACCTGATTGGCGACCGCCAGTTCGAATCAATCATCTATGACACGGCAAAAAATGAATTGGTTATTAACCCGGTTCAGCTTTCCGAACCCAAATGGTCGCCTGATCATACCAAGTATTCTTTCAAGGTGAGCAATGCCAGTTTCCTGAATAACCAGGTAGGCTATGTGGTGATTTCGAATTTCAAGGATAATGAAGGCATCGAGGTGCCCGATTTTACGATTGGTCAACCCCGGGCGCTGAATAATTTCAGGGCATTGAAAACAGGCGGCCGCAAAACAACTGAAATCATCACTAAGGCTGCTGACGAGGGCACCGGCCTTGAATTCGACATTGACAAGGGCGCATTTTTAACGAGCAAGGAACAGGTTACGGCTTTCAGGCAGTTGACAAACCTCGGTGATTTATCCTACCTCGGCCCTTTCGAATCGCTTGCCAAAAGATGGGAACTCGGTCTGCAGCTTGGTGCAAGCAATTACACCGGCACCTACACCGACCGGTTGGCATCGAGAGCCCATTATCGTTTTTCCGGAGGTATTTTCGGTCAATACAACGCGCATAAATGGTTTTCCCTCAGGGCAATGATCTGGCTGGGGAAAATTTCAGGCGGAGATTTGGACAACTCAGGGCTTAACGACAGAGCCCGTCTCGGGCATTTCAAAAATTTTATTGTAGAAGGCACCCTCACCTTCGTTTGGCATCTTCTGCCCTATGGCTCCAATCGTGGTGAAAGGTTTGTTCCCGCATTGTTTGCCGGTATCGGATTGTTTAGAAATAATCCCATGTCGCGGGTGTTCCTTACGCTTGACCGGGAGGGAGAGCCAATGTTCCTTAGATGGAATCCTGAAACCGATTCGGTTGCCGTGGATTGGCGGAATAATTCGGATGGGTACAATGAATCCAAGGATATTTGGATATCCCTGCGCTCCATTGGAACGGAAGGGCAAACCGCTGAAAATAAAACTGACCCCGAATCCGTCTATTCCCCAACCGGAGATGAGAACTTTTTTGCAAACCGAACGGCACCCAAGCAGTATAAAAAGGTTCAGGTTTGTATTCCCATTGGCTTTGAATTCAGTTGGATCATTAATATGAAATGGAATATCGGAGCCACTCTTGGATGGAGGTTTACCTCCACCCGCTATATAGATGATGTGGGGGGCTACTTTTTTGACAGGATGACTAACCATCAGGCAATCGTTGACGCTAATACCGAGATAAAAGGCAAAGCCGGAAGGGAGAAGATTTCAGTGCCTGCCACGATTGCTTTTACAGATGATGGCGACAGGTGGGAAGAGTACAATACCGCTGCTCTTCTTGCCAACCCTTCACTGGTGAAGGTCAATGATGTAACCAACAATCCTGATCCTAATATTGTGAATTACGCCTACACCATTGATCAGCCTAACGATAATCACGAGGCAAGAAGAACCGTGAAAAACTTTAATGACTCCGATAACTATTTCTTTGCCGGAGTGAAAGTAAGTTACATCTTCAGAAAAAAGAATGAAAGGAAGGAAAAGCCGATGAAGACCGATGATGCCTACGATGAGGATATTGACGGTGACGGCATCAGCGACAACGAGGAAAAACAGTTGGGAACCGACCCTAAAAAAGCTGACTCGGATGGTGACGGGCTGGCCGACAAGAAAGAACTTGAAGCCGGTGCTGATCCCAAGGTGAAAGACTCAGACAAGGACGGAGTGAGCGATGGCAAGGATAAATGCCCTGCCATTGCCGGGTCAAAGAAGAACGATGGATGCCCGGAATGATTAGCTGATTCGATGATTTGCTAATTCGACAATGATGAAAGCAAAGTTTGCAGCAAGTGTACTATGTTTAGCGGCATTTTCCGCGGTCGCGCAAAAAGCAGCGCCATCGGGCAAGGATACAGTGGTGCTCGAGGGTTTTATCAGCGCTGACCAAACTCTCGCTCCCAACAAGGCTTACGTGGTGAAATACAATGTGAAGGTGGGCAAGGGCGCTGTGCTGACGATCAGTCCCGGAACGCAGATTTTCTTTGAGCCGGGAACATCGCTCGTGCTGGAGGGCGGACTCCAGGCGGAAGGCGCCCCAAACAATTTCATTGAATTCACGAGCCGCAATCCCGGTCTGCCCGGCAGCGGGCTTGTAGTCCGCGGAAACCAGGGCAAGGATATCAATATCCGCTATGCCGTTTTCAGAGAACTGAATTTGCCGCTCAAGTTCGAATCGGAATGGTACCGGAAAAATGTAATAGTTGAAAAAAATGTATTTAAAGAACTGTACACGGGTGAATCGAGCGTTTTGATCACCAGCCCGCTGGTTGATTACCAGCCCGGGGCAGACAACTCCGTGAATTTTTCCTTTTCCAACAATGCTTTTTATGATAACTGGAGCTCCATTTTCATCGAAAATTTCGAAGACAACTTCATGAAGCTCAGGTTTGATAATAACCTCCTTACAAACAATGTGGTGTACGGCATTGACATCGGCATTCCATCCAACACCCCTGTTTTCGGTTTGTTTGACGACCAGAAGAGGGAGCAAAAGATGCAAATGGAGGGCAATTCGATTTTCGGGAATTACCAGATTAACTCTTCCACCGATACGATCATCCGTGAAATCAGCGTGGGCATTCAGGGGGAAGGCGAGCAGTTCAGCATTCCCGGCAATTTTTTCCGCTCTAAAAATCCCGATTATGTTTCGTCAACATTCGACCACTTCTTTCAAAACAGCAGCCTGCCGCTGCTGAAGGCGCAGCCCATCCTTCCGGAACCAAAGGAAATTGCCCCACCACACATTTGGAAAGTGAAAATTGCCGGCTCGGAAGTGATGAACTATGATGATCTGCCGAGAGATGTTGACCCGCGCAATGTCGCTTTTGAAGTTCACTTTAACAAGCCCGTATCGCAGTTGGATAAGTCGCAGCTTGAAGTGATCACATTGGACACCCTTGTTGAAAAAATCACCAAAACTCCGGTTGCCATATCAAATTCAAAATGGTCGGGAGATAAAAAAGTTTTCTCATTCAATGTCAGCAACGCAAGTTTCCTGCGCGATCCCTATGCTTACATCAGGCTGATGAATTTCAAGGACGCGGAAGGATTTCTTGTTCCCAATTTCAGCATCGGGCAGAGGAGTGCCGTCAACAAATACAAGCGCAGCTATTCGGGAGGAATTCAATCGGCAGAGTTCATTGCCGCAAAGAGCGGTTCAATCAATGTTGGCATGGATGGCAAAGCTTTTCTCCCTGATCAAAAATCGGTGAAAACGCTCGAAACGCTTACGGACCTGGGCGTTCTCAAAAACCTCGGGCCTTATCGTTCCCTCACCAAAACGTGGGAAATCGGCTTGATGCTGGGCGCATCCAATTATTTCGGGACGCTCACCTACAATCTTGCCGACCGGGATGAATATAATTTTTCCATAGGCCTTTATGGTCAGTACAATATGAACAAGTGGCTTTCATTCCGGGCTACCTTCCAGTACTTAAAAATTTCCGGCAATGAAATTGGTGACGGAGACCCTGACCGCGCAAGGCGCGCGCTGAATTTTAAAAACAACATGGTGGAAGGATCCCTGACCGCCCATTGGCACGTGCTGAAATACGGCACCAGCAGGGGTGAGAAGTTCACACCGACCATTTTTGCAGGGATAGGGGTTTTCAGAAATGCGCCCATGTCGCAGATATATTTATATTCCAATGACAAAAATGAACCGGTATATCTTACCTACAAGTCTGATAAATTTTTCTATGACGGAACAGGAGATCCCATATGGATTCCCCTGAGACCGGTTGGACTTGAAGGGCAAACCGTTGGAGGTGTTGATCCCGAAGCGTTCAGCCAATCCAAAAATGCCGATCTTTTTGCAGGCAGGGAAGCTCCGAAGCAATTCAAGAAAGTTCAGGTGAGTTTCCCAATTGGATTTTCATTGGATTACATCATTTACAATAAATGGGTGATCAGCGCTGAATTGGGTGTTCACATTACTACAACAAAATATCTTGACGGTGCTGGCGGCTATTACTGGGACAGGGGATCCTCTTATGATGCCAATGGCGGCTTCGAATTTGATCCCATATATGGGCTTCCCGTTGACGCTCATGGAACGATCGTTAATGCTAACCCGGAAATATGGGGGAAGGTAGGGCGCGACAAAATTCTTATTCATGACGGCAACGTCCCATGTCCTGATCCGGGGCAGCCCTGCAACCGCATCGGCTTCTCCGACCCGACAGCGCTTGATCCTGTAACAGGTCAGCCCCTCTATACCGAATATGACGTTGCGGCCTTGCTCGCAAATCCCTCGTTGGTAAATTTGGATCAGGCAAGGGCTAATCCTGACCCCAACCAGCCTAACCCCAATTCCAGCTATAATGATGCTTTTACATTCAACAATGCGAAAAAAGGCAATCCGAGCGCATTGGATCATTTTGGCTTTGTCGGCTTGAAGATCAGCAAGGTAATTGGGAAAAAAGAAAAGAAGCCCAAATCAAAGGCAACCGTTAAGTTCAAGGATAATGACAAGGATGCGCTTTCCGATGAGGAGGAAAAATTGAAGGGCACCAACCCGCGCAACCCTGATACTGATGATGATGGTTTGATTGACGGTGAGGAGGTGAAACTGGGCACAGACCCGCTCAAGGTGGACACCGATGAAGATGGATTGAACGATTACAAAGAGGCAAGCGAGCTTTCAACCGACCCCACCAACAAGGATACGGACAGCGATGGCTTGGGAGATGGCGATGAAGTGAATACACACCACACAGATCCCAACAACCCCGACTCCGATGCGGGTGGCGTGAATGACGGGGATGAGGTGAACGCGCATAAAACCAACCCCATGAAGCGTGACGATGATCCGATGGACAGCGATGGTGACGGGATAATCAACAGCAAGGATGAGTGTCCCAATCAGCGGGGGGAAGCGAGGTTTGAAGGTTGCCCCGATTCTGACGGTGACGGCCTCATGGATAAAGAAGACGAATGTCCGCAGGTGGCCGGTGTAAGGGAGAGGAAGGGTTGTCCGCAGGAAGAACCCGAGGAACAGCAAAAGAAGGAAGTGGAGGAAGATCTGCAGAAGCTGCTCAACAATATAGAATTTGATACGAATAAAGATGTAATAAAATCTACATCATTTGGTGATTTGAACACCGCCACGGAGATATTATCCGAGCATGACAGCTATAATGTGATTATCGAGGGGCACACGGATGATGTCGGAGATGATGCCGCCAACAAGATGCTTTCGCAGAAACGCGCTGAGGCGGTGAAAAGCTACCTGGCGCGCAGGGGCGTGTCGGAGTCGAGGATTGTAGCTGTCGGTTATGGCGAAGAACGCCCCATTGCTTCCAACGACACGGAAGAAGGCCGCCAGAGGAACAGAAGGGTGACGATTAAACTTGTCAAACCATACTAATAAGGAGTCAAAGCTGGCAAAGCCTTTATACTTTATCTTCTTTGGCTTTCTTGCAGTCAGGATAATTTTCATTTTTATCACCGGTTACGATTCCTGTCAGCTATGCCCGGATTGCTACTGGATTGATGACCTGAGTGAAAGAGCGCTGAAAGGGAATTTTGACTTTGATATAGGCAGGTTTATTTCGGCACCATTTTATCCTTGTTTCATAGCGTTGCATAAGTGGATCCTCGGAAGTTATTGGGATACAGGACTTGTCATTTCTCAATTAATCATTTCAAGTATTAGCGGAGTTTATTTATTCAGGCTCGCAATACTGTTGTTTCCTAAAAATAAAAACACAGCTTATTTATCAACCGGAATATTTGCCTTCTTTCCTCTCACACTGTATTGGGTGCATACGTTCTGCACTGAGATGCTATTTCAAAGCCTTTTCATCATCTCAATATATTATCATGTTTTTTCTGTTAAAGGAGGAAATGTAAAATATGCCTTGTTGTCCGCTATAATATTTTCGTTTGTATTCCTGACCAAATCTCACATATTGCTCTTAACCCCATTTATTGCTTGGTCATATCTGACAACAGTTAAACCGTTAAGCAGGGGAATTATATGTGCAATATGTTATGCTGTGGTAACTCTATCCACAACTCTTCCATTTGGAATATATAATATGCGTAAGCATAAGGAATATGTTTTGTCAAGCAATGGAATGGAATTTCATTTCTATACAGGCAATTCAGATTTTGGGTATGCAAGTATTGTAGCCGTTCCTCCAAAGAATACTGCTGAGTTTATCAAACTCAGGAACATGGAATTGGGATTTTTCAATGGAGCATTTCACGATAGCACAATGGCCCTGCCGCAGCTGCAAAAACAAAAAGTATATTTTCAGTATTCTATCAACTGGATAAAAGAGCATCCTGAAAAGTTCCTTGAATTGAAAGCACACAATTTATTCAGGTTTATCGCTCCCGGAGTTTCTTACAAGCAGCATTCATTTAATATCTGGTTGTTCTCATTTCTTATTTCGTTTCCTATTTATACTTTCGGTTATTTAGGTATGATAGCAGCAATCAAAAAAGATTTCAAAAGTCATTTTTATATGTTGGGTATTTTTATTTCGCTTCTATTTTTATCAGTGGTTTTTTATGCTCAAAATCGGTTCAGAACAATTACAATCGAGCCATTTTACATCCTCTATGCAAGTTATGGAACTTTCCTTCTTAAAGAGTTCTTTGTGAAGAAAGAGGAACCAACCAGATCATCAATACCTTAATAATAGCTTAAAGTACAGAACTAACACGATTATCAGTACCAAGACATTAAAAATATAATCATGCATTTTTTCTTCCCATCCGGGCAGATTCACAATTGTCATGTGTAGTGCTACAAATCTGAAAATATTCAACGCCTGAATAATCATTAGTCCGAGAGGAATTGCCCACAGCTTAACCCGGAGCTGAATTGGGCTCAAAAAAAGCAGACAGGTGCAAAAAAACATCAACTGAAAAGCAAGACAGTAGTTGCCAATGCCCACTCCTCTATAATTCACGATGTTCAAAATATAATTATCATTGCTGATTACACTTTTATAACCTAGTAATGAAAGAAAAAAACCGGTTGCATGAAGTAACATAACTCGCACCTGATTATTCAGCCATTCCCACCAAAAAGAAATCTCGGGGAATAATCTATTCTCGAGTGGCTGGGATTCTACCCCAATAATGAATTCAAAAAACCGCCAAGCAAGATAAATCGCAAATATTTTTATGGAAAATAGAAGATAAAACTTCGCTGCGGATTCATCCGCTCCTTCACCATTCTTAAGCACTATTCGATGTTAGTGAGAAAGAAAAAGGAATTATTACTTTCGCCCGTTTCTTCTTTCCCTGATTTTTTTTGCTGCCAATGCACCACCTCCAGCTAACAACAGAATGGAAACCAGTCCTCCGTCAATAGGAGTGTTTGCCGGAGGAATAGGTTGTGCTTGAATTTGCTGAAAGTAAGTAAGAATAAAAAAAACGATGAAACTTATTGTCAGTAAACCTCTCATGGTTCGTACAATTTCACCTCTAATTTAGATCATCCTCCCTAATTGGGCAAGATTCCTGCATAAAAAAATTTAAGGAACTGTAATTTGACTGGAGTTTCCTGAATTTCCAAAGCCTCAAACTCTAATAACCTTATAGAACAAAGCTTTCATCGTTTCAACAAGTGAAATGTCGCCCTAAAACCAAGTTTCCTCAGATTCTTAGAGTTAAAATTCCAAAACCCTTGTCAGGCTTGAATTTCTGGACACTGTGTGAACCAATCTCTTTGCCAAATAAGGATTTCAGCCTTGTAGTTTTAAAAAATTGAGGAAACTCCAGGTAATTTGATGCAAAGAGAGAAAGAAGTCAATTAGTTAATTCTAACGAGACAGGATGGCCTTTCCGTAGTAAATGCGGTTTTCAGTCTGCAGCTTGTAAATGTAGATTCCGCTTGAAACCGATACTGGTTTAAATTCTACCGTGTTAAGCTCGGAGGCTTTGACATCCCCCTCAAATAAAGTTGCGACCTTCTGTCCCGCTGCATTGAATATTTCAAGACTTGCTTTTGAATCTTCATCAAGGGAGAACTCGATATTCAGTTTGTCGGAGAACGGGTTTGGATATGCATTCAGGAACGCAGCCTTCTGAAGCGCTTCGTCATCGGAACCACCGTAATCTTCCATCTTGGGCGAACTGCCGATGACAGTGATGGTTACAGACAGGTTGATTCCTGCGGTTCCTGTTGCGTTGTCGTTGCTGTAAGGTATGGCGTTAATGATATATGTTCCCGGCTGCACATTCCAGGGAATATAGTTGCCACCGTTATCACCCGCTATTGAATAGAACGGAATATTCTCTATTTTGTAATTATTGCCGTTGAGCTGGAATTTCACGCTTTCAATGCTCGGCCCAAAACACACATTGGCTCTGACGCTGATGGAGCCGGTCTGCGCGAGATTTATCACTGCGCCATCATTCAGCGGTCCGATGTCCTGATCGCTTGTTGCATTTACAAGCGTAAACGAAATCACCTCCATGTCAGTTGGAAGGCAATTTGACTGAGAAACCGGCTGGCAGGCAGCGCTGCAATCCGTATTCTGATGCCACTGCGTGAATGGATTGGATTCAAGCATATTCACAACGAACAACCCTTTCATGATGTTCGGGTCGCCCTGTGTGCCTGCGTTCACCGTCATCTTTCCTCCGTTCATCTGAATATCTGCTGTAACACTGGAACCACCGCCTATTGTAACATCAACCTGCACGAAAGCAATCACTTCTTTTTCGTCAGGATTGAATGAATTATTCGCGCCTAATTGCAGCTTCTTGCAAACCTTCAGCCTGACGCATGGCGCAGCGAATTTGATGGTGGCATTTGCGCTCGAATAAATATTATCAACGTTAATAACAGTTTCGGTGAATGTCACGGTGCAGTTTGTCCCGATGGTGATGTCATTATACTGCGCGCCATTTAACGTTACGGATGTACCGGCCGGCACATTAAGGCTTTGTCCAAAATCGCATTGCGGGCTGAACTCGAAAGGCGGCAACGAAACCGTAACGGCAGAAGGTATCTGCGTAGTAGCGGAGCTGCCACCGGTAACGCTGATAATCGCAGCCTTCACAAACGTACCCGCAGCGGTTGCAGATGATCCGCTTTGCAGAATGGCTTTCCCGCTTGCAGTGGTTGCTCCAATGCCTCCGCTGGAGACGTTATTGTTGATGAGTTTTGCTTCCTTCGTAGCGACAACAGTGTAAGCCGATAACAGATTGTGTGCGGCAGTTGCAGCATGTGAGGCCGATGCGCTGCACCCGTTACCGCTGGCGGTGACTGAATACGAGCCGCCTGCGGCTGCATTGATTGTTGCGCCTGTTGCACCGGACGACCATGAGTAGGATGTGGCTGATGCAGCGGTGGCTTTCAGCGCTACTGCTGCGCCCTGGCAGAATGATGGCAAGGGCTCCTCGCTGATCGCAACGGAGATGTTGCAGTTACATCCCGGTATAGGGGTATGGGTGCAAGCCACCGGGCTGGGTCCGCACTGGTCGGTGGTGCACGAGTTTCCATCATCGCATGATACCTGAGGATTCTGGCAAATGCCGTTAATGCAGTTGTCATTGGTGCAAACATCGAAGTCATTGCAGTCAACTGGCGTATTAATGCATCCATTGGCACCGCAGAAGTCATTGGTGCATAAATCCTGGTCATCACAATTCGCTACAGTATGCTTGCAAAGCCCTGCCTGGCAGAAATCCTCGGTGCAGGGATCAAAGTCATCGCAATCCATAGGCGTGTTAATGCATCCGTTGGCTCCGCATTGGTCAATCGTGCAAAGGTTGATATCGTCACAGGAGACTGGCGTATTCACGCAGTTTCCGCCAACGCAGGCATCATTCGTGCACACGTCATTGTCGTTGCAATTGATCGCAGTATAGAAGCAGCCATTCGCTCCGCATTGGTCAATCGTGCAGGGATTATTGTCATTGCATGTGATCGGAATATTCTGACAGGTGCCGCTCACGCAGGCATCATTGGTGCAAGCATTAAAGTCATTGCAATTTATTGGAGTATAGAAGCATCCGTTTGCACCGCATTGATCGGTAGTGCACGGGTTGTTATCATTGCAGTTGATCCCGGTATTCTGGCAATTGCCATTCACGCAGGCATCATTGGTGCAGGCGTCAAAATCGTTGCAGTCAATCGGTGTATAGAAACAGCCGTTGGCTCCGCACTGATCAGAGGTGCAGGCATTGCCGTCATTGCAGGTAACCGGAGTGTTCTGGCAATTGCCATTCACGCAGGCGTCATTAGTGCATAAGTCAAAATCATTGCAACTAATCGGCTGATTGTTGCACTGACCGTTGACGCAGGCATCGCTCGTGCAGGGATTGCTGTCGCTGCAGTTTATTTGCGTATTGGCGCAGCCAGCGGGTCCGCATTGGTCAACGGTGCAGGGATCGTTGTCATTGCATGATACAGGAGTGTTTTGGCATTGGCCATTCGCGCAGTTATCATTAGTGCATACATCTGAATCATTGCAGTTGAGCGGAGTGAAGAAGCAACCGTTGGCGCCACATTGATCAACGGTGCATGCATTGTTGTCGTTGCAGGTCAAAGGCGTGTTCTGGCACGTTCCGTTCACGCAGGCGTCATTGGTGCATATGTCATTGTCGTTGCAGTTTACGGGAAGGGAGAAACACCCGTTAGGTCCGCACTGATCCACCGTGCAGGCGTTTCCATCGTTACAAGCAACAGGAGTGTTCTGGCATGTGCCGTTGACGCACACATCGTTGGTGCAAGGATCATTGTCGTTGCAGTTAATCTGGGTATGGAAACACCCGTTAGCTCCGCATTGATCAACTGTGCAAGGATCATTGTCGGCACATGATACAGGTGTGTTCTGGCAGTTGCCATTGACGCAGGCGTCATTGGTGCAAATGTCGGAATCGTTGCAGTTGATCGGAGTGTTCAGGCAGCCATTGGCACCGCACTGGTCAATAGTGCAGGAGTTATTGTCGTTGCATGAAACAGGAGTGTTCTGGCAGTTGCCATTGACACACGCATCGTTGGTGCAAACATCGTTATCGTTGCAGTTGATGGGTGTAAAGAAGCATCCGTTGGCACCGCATAGGTCAACGGTACACGGGTTATTGTCGTTGCATGTAACAGGCGTGTGCTGACAATTACCGTTCACGCAGGCATCATTGGTGCAAACATCATTGTCGCTGCATGAAACAGGAGTATTCTGGCAAACTCCGTTCAAACAGGCATCATTGGTGCAAGCGTTATTATCGTTGCAATTCATGGGCGTGAAGAAGCATCCGTTGGGTCCGCACTGGTCAACCGTACATGTATTGTTGTCGTTGCATGAAATGGGCGCGTTCTGACAAATGCCGCTGGAACATGCATCAACCGTGCAGTTGTCGCCATCATCGCAGTTGAGCGGCAATGAGAAGCAGCCGTTAGGTCCGCATTGGTCAACGGTGCATGCGTTTCCATCGTTGCATGTTACGGGAGTATTCTGGCAAGTGCCGTTAACGCAGGCGTCATTGGTGCACACGTTAAAGTCGTTGCAGTTAATGGCAGTGAAGAAGCACCCGTTCGCCCCGCATTGATCAATGGTGCATGGATTGTTGTCATTGCATGCAACCGGTGTATTCTGGCATGCTCCGTTGACGCACGCATCATTAGTGCAGATGTTGTTGTCATTGCAATTGATAGGCTGATTCACGCAATTTCCGTTGGAGCATGCATCGCTGGTGCACGGATTGTTATCGTTGCAATTCATGGGAGTGAAGAAACACCCGTTGGGTCCGCATTGGTCAACGGTGCATGGGTTGTTGTCATTGCACGTAACGGGAGCATGCGTGCAATTTCCATTGGCGCATGCATCGTTAGTGCAAATGTTGTTGTCATTGCAATTCATCGCGGTGAAGAAACAACCGTTCGGACCGCACTGGTCAACGGTGCAGGCATCATTGTCATTACAGGTGTTGGGAGTATGCTGGCAAACTCCGGCAACACAAATGTCAATCGTGCACGGATCGTTGTCGTTGCAATTCATCTGCATATTCTGACAAATGCCGTTTGAACAAGCGTCATTGGTGCACGGATCGTTGTCATTGCAATCAATGGGCGTGTTGGTGCAGCCGTTTAACTGATCGCATTTGTCAATTGAGCAGGGGTCGTTGTCATTGCAGGAAACGGTGAAATGAAAACATTGGGAGTTGATGCATTGGTCATCGGTACAGTTATCATTGTCATCACAACTTGTTGGTGTGAACTGGCACATCCCCCCAACGCAGGCATCATTGGTGCATAAATCACCGTCATTGCATATTACCGGAGGATTGGAACACACCCCATTGACGCATACGTCATCTGTGCATGGATTGCTGTCGCTGCAATTAACAGGATTATTAATGCAATTTCCGTTCACGCACTGGTCGGTGGTGCATGAGTTGTTGTCATTGCAGGTGATTGGCGTATTGTTGCAAATGCCGTTCAGGCAGAAATCATTCGTGCAGGGATTGCCGTCATTGCAGTTAACTGCAAAATGCTGGCAGATTCCGTTTATGCAAGTATCATCCGTACAGCCTTGCCCGTCATCGCAGTTAAGCGGTGTATTTTGGATTACGCCATTGACGCACGCGTCAACGGTGCATGGATCGCCATCATCAACATCAGGGGGGATATGCGAACATATCCCGTTAATGCAGATGTCAAGAGTGCACAGATCACCGTCATCGCAATTAAGCGCAACGTTCTGGCATACCCCATTTGAACATCCGTCAGTTGTGCATGGATCATTGTCATTGCAGTTAAGAGCAACATGCTGGCAAATTCCGTTTACGCAATTATCGGTAGTGCATGAATTGCCGTCATCGCAGCTTATCGGAATGTTCTGACAAATGCCGTTCACGCAAAAATCACGGGTGCAGGGGTCGCCATCATCGCAATCCATTGGGGCATGCTGGCAGATGCCGTCAATGCAGAAATCTATAGTGCAGTTATCTCCGTCACCGCAGCTTTTGGCGCTGAACTGACAGTTGCCGTTCACGCAGATGTCGTTGGTGCACTGGTCGTTGTCATTGCATATAATCGGAAGATGCTGGCACGCATCGTTAGCGCAGAAGTCGGTGGTGCATGCGTTGCCGTCATTGCAATTGACCGCACTATGCTGGCAGACACCGTTATTGCAATAATCCGTTGTGCATAAATCGCCATCATCGCAATCAAGAGGCGTATAACTGCAGGCGCCAATAACGCATGTATCAGTGGTGCATGGGTTTCCATCGCTGCAGAACACGGGGAAGTGGAAACATATTCCAAGCTGGCAGTTGTCGTTAGTGCAGTTGTCGCGGTCATCGCAGTCGAGAGGGCGAAATTCGCATCCGGTGTTGATGTTACATCCATCAGTCGTGCACAAGTCTCCGTCAACACAGGTAATTGCGGTGAAAGAACAGGCTCCGTTAACGCATGTATCATCGGTGCAGGCGCTATTGTCATTGCATATTACCGCAATGAATGAGCAGCTTCCACCGATGCACGTGTCATTGGTGCAATTATCACTATCATCGCAAATAACGGGATTGTTCTGGCAAGCTTCCGACACGCAGGTATCGGTAGTGCAGGCATTTCCATCATTGCAATCCAGGGTATCGCACGCATCGCGGCAGCCCAATATTTCCGGGAACGAGCAAACGCCACTATTGCATACATCAGTAGTGCAGGTGTCACCGTCAACACAAAGCGGAGGATTGGAACAGCTTCCTGCTATGCACGTGTCCCTGGTGCAATTATTCCCATCGCTGCAATTCAACGGAATATAGCTGCAACTCAGGCTAAGGCAGGTATCGGCAGTGCACAAGTCGCCATCTTCACACTCGACACTTGTTGAACAGCAGGTGATAATATAATTGCAAGAACCGCCAATGCAGGTATCGTTGGTGCAGGCATTTCCGTCATTGCAAACTACAGGGTTATTGAAGCAGACGCCACCGATGCAGGTATCGTTCGTGCATGGATCGCCATCGTTACAATTGAAAGGAGTAAAGGAGCATGTTGCAGCTATGCAGGTATCCGTGGTGCACGGGTTGCTGTCATCGCAGATAATAGGATTGTTAAAGCAAACCCCGCCAATGCATTCGTCAATGGTGCAGTCATCACCATCATCGCAGTTGAGCGGGATGTAATTGCAGCTTTGGCTGATGCACGTATCCGAGGTGCAATCATCAAAGTCACGGCAATCACCGTCTGTGATGCAGCACAGGGCTATATTAACGCAGCCGATAGTGTCAATGCAGGTATCAAGGGTGCAGGAGTCTCCATCATCCTGGCAGCCAATGGGTGATGTAAAGCAAACTCCCCCAACGCAAAAATCAAATGTGCAAGAATCGTTATCCAGCAGGCAGACGGGGGTGCTGATACACGCACCGCTGACACAGGCATCGTTGGTGCAATCATCCTGATCATCACAGTCAATTGTATCGTTGAAACATTGTCCGCTAAAGCAATAGTCAGTGGTGCACGGGTTGCCGTCATCAACGGGACACAAGGGAGCGGTTTCGCAAACACCATTATTGCAGGAATCAACGGTGCAGGATAAACCGTCATCGCAGATAATCGGATCGTTGATGCATTGTCCATTGGCGCAAATATCGCTGGTGCAGGAGTCTCCGTCATCAACGGTGCAAATGGGCGTGTTGAAGCAACTGCCCCCACCGCAGGAATCAGTTGTGCAGGAGTAATTGTCATCGCAGTCATTGGGCACATTGAAGCATTGCCCTGCCACGCATGAATCCGTAGTGCAGGCAATGCTGTCATCCAGCAGGCATATCGGCTCATAGGCGCAATTGCCGCTGGTGTCGCAGCTATCTGTGGTGCAGGCGCTGTTATCGTTGCAGATTTTTTGAATGTGATTGCATGTTCCGTTGATGCAATTATCCACCGTGCACGGGTCACCGTCATCAACGATGCAGACAGGGGATGAAAGGCAGAAGCCTCCATCACAGGAATCAATAGTGCAGGCGTTGTTGTCATCACAGACAATCTGTATATTGGCGCACAGGCTTCCCTGAAAACAAGTGTCAATAGTACAAGGGTCGCCATCCGAGGTGCAAATGGACGAGTGGGCGCAAGCGCCTGTAGTATCGCAGAAATCAGTGGTGCAATCGAGGTTGTCATTGCAATTGATCTGAGGATAGGTGCATGAGCCGCTTACACAAATATCCTCGGTGCATGCCAGACTGTCTGCAGGACATATTGTATCTGTATAAACGCACACGTTCGCTACGCATAAATCATCAGTACAGGCGCTGCTGTCATTGCAGTCAGCGTTGTCAACACACGGGCATCCGGGTATTTGCTGATAAAAGCAGTTGCCGTTGGCGCATGAATCAAACGTACAGGAGTCGCCATCATCAATGCAAAACCTTGGAAACACGCAACTGCCCGTGCTGTCGCAGAAATCACCTACAGTACATTCATCGTTGTCGTTGCATGGAAACAATTCATTCAGGCATTGCCCCTCGAAGCAATGGTCGAATGTGCACACGTTCCCGTCATCGCAGTTAATCGGGTCATTTGAGCAGGTGCCGTTGATGCAGGTATCAATAGTGCACGCATTGCTGTCATCACATACAACAGGCTCATTGAAGCAAATATTTCCAAAACATCTGTCATTCGTGCAGTCATTGAAATCATTGCAGTTTTTAAGCTGGTTGATACAGTTGCCGTTGTTGTCGCAGGAGTCGGACGTGCAGGCATCAGTATCTCCGCAATCTTTCGGTGAGTGGTAGCAATCGCCATCGAAGCAGGCGTCATCCGTGCAGGCGTCACCGTCATCGAACTGGCAGAAGGTGTTGACGCAGTTGCCGAGGTTGTTGCACACATCATCGGAACAGGGGTTGTTATCATCGCAATTTTTCGGTATGTTAAAGCAGTTGCCCGCTATGCAGGTGTCAATGGTGCAGGGGTCACCGTCATCCTCGAAGCAAAGCGTATCGTGTACGCAGGCGCCCAGATTGTCGCAAAAATCGGTGGTGCATGAATAGCCGTCATCGCAGTCTTTCGGCACGTTGAAGCATTGCGTGTTGACGCAGAAATCATCCGTGCACGGGTCGCCATCATCCTGGATGCAGAGCGTGTCGTTAACGCAGTTGCCAAGGCTGTCGCAAAAATCATTGCTGCATGAATAATTATCATTGCAATTTTTAATGGTGTTCACGCACACGCCATTCACGCACGAGTCAACCGTGCAGGGAATGTTGTCTTCACATTTAGGTACGTTGACGCAATTGCCGGTGCCTAAGCTGTCACAGTCATCGTTGGTGCAGACGTTATTATCATCGCAGTCAATGGCGGTGTTGGAACACGCATTTTGCGTGCAGGCATCAATAGTGCAAAAGTTGCTGTCATCGCAGTTGGCAACGACCAAGCACTCCACGATGGTAACGGAGCCGTCCACGAGAATCCCGGGTACGGTATTGGGCAGCACGGAGTCGGCAAATTCTATCGGAGTCGGCACGCCTGACCATGTGACCGCGGCCTGCTCGCCAACATTGCCGATCACGTTGAAGCGTATTGCAAAAACCACCGCGCTGTCAGGCACCGTAGGCCCCTGCAGCGTGTTGTCGAAATAGGAGATGGTCAGCGAGATGCCTCCATTTGGACCCGCAATCGGGCTGCCGAAATGGGCAGCGCTCATTCCCGGCAAGCCGAAAGCTTCAACGGCTACAAATGTGATTTTAGTTGTATCATATAAAATGGTTCCCTGTATGGACAGCAGGTTGTCGAAGCCAAACGCCCTCACCGGAACGACCACCTGTGATGAAGGAATTGCAGGCACGCTGTCAATGACAAGCCTTAATTGCCCAAGTGCATTTTGCCACAGAAGGAAAAAAGAGAAAGAAAATAGCAGGACTTTTTTCCCGCAGGAATTACAAACATTTTTCATGACTCATGGTTTACTAAAATCCGCGCTGCCGGTTCAAATGAACCATCAACAGCCCGTCATGCCTCTCCGGGTTTCAATTGCCTCCTGTTGTTTTAAATAAAAAGTTCAAAAGGCATAAGTTACCCGAGAATTAATCAAAATTGCCACGCAATACACGCAAATTTCTTTTTTTGGAATAGCTGAAAACAAGACTCTCACAAATTACACATACGTTGAGGGAAATTAGTGCATTTTCAAGAAAAAAATGGAAAATGACCAAATTTTAATCTCTTTTTGAGAAAGCGGGGTGCTTGTTTATCTTTGCACACTCTTTTTTAAGACCCAGTAGCTCAGGGGTAGAGCATTTGCCTTTTAAGCAAGGGGC